>JBDHHK010000091.1:0-16605 GCA_039589395.1 Gemmatimonadota bacterium | reverse complement strand
ACACACACATTGAAGACATCCTCAAGGGAGTACTCGCGGCAATCCGCTGGACGGTACCCGGTGAACCAGAGCACGAGATTTTCAATCTCGGCGAATCGAGAACGGTGAGGCTGGACAAACTCATTGTGCTCATTTCTAATGCACTTGGTGTAGAACCATCAATCGAGTTGTTGCCACCACAGCCGGGTGATGTACAACGTACATGTGCTGATATCAGCAAGGCTCGACGTGTTCTTGGCTATGATCCTTGTGTGGCAATTGAGGACGGAATAGTCGACTTCGTCAAATGGTACGAGGCTCAAAATGGACATCAGTGCTCATCGGTTGCTTGAAAGGGCAAAGGAGAGGTCGGAGCTCGGTGACTACTTCGGCAGTATTCATCTGCTGGAGGAACTCATCGAAACCGGCCGAGCGTATGCGGACGCGCACCAACTGCTAGGGTTGGCTTATCACATGGTTGGCAGATCGGAACGAGCGTTGGTGGCCTTCGATCGCGCGTTGGAATTGAATCCTCGTTACGTGGAGGCTCACATCCACCGCGGCATCGTGCTGAGCGACTTGGGCCGAACTGCGGAGGCGGAGCTCTCATTCACGATGGCCAGGGATTGTGGAGGGGCCGACCGTGGCGGGGTACAGGAGCACCACGCCGCGAAACTCTCGAATCTTCATGCGTCGTTGGGTGAAGCGTATGTAGAGGCGGGCGCTCTCAATCAGGCTATTGAACAGTACCAGGTGGCGTTGCGCCTGGGGCCGGATTTTCACGATCTGCGGTACCGCCTCGGGAGGCTGTTGTTGGATGCGGGCAGGTCGCTCGAGGCGCGCGAAGAGCTACAGATCGCTGCCGATGCCAGACCGGGTTCTCCGGCCAACCGGCTTGCGCTTGGATTGGCGTGTTACGTATCAGGAGATGCCGTGACCGCCAAGGAGGTCTGGGAGAAGATTCTGTCAGACAACCCAGATGAATCACGCGCAAGCGCGTATCTAGCAATGCTCAATAGGGGTGAGGCGTAGTTTGCGGTTACGTTGGCTGGTCGGCTCGGCAATGCTTGCGCTAGGCTGTGGTGGTGCGGCCACGGAGCACGAAACCCTCGGCGATAGAGCCTTTTCCTCCCTTCAGTACGCGGACGCCTTGGTAGAATATCGATTGGCACTCGTTCAAGATGCGGAAAGCCCGGTGCTCCTGGCGAAAGCTGCCGCATCTGGACTGCACTCTGGCAGCTTGGCCGACGCAGCGGAGGCTTACCTCGCTCTGTCTGAAATCGGAAACGGAGACCGGCTCACTGAGGCTGCAGATGGGCTGGAAAGGGTAGCACGTGCTGCACTCGAAGCGGGGGATCGCGAGGCACTCACCGCGGCGCTCGGTGGGTTGCGTTTGGCGGCTCCCGGGCGGGCGCTAGGATCTTTCGCACAGCAACTCGCGCGGGAGATCGGTGATGGGCCACCGTCTGAGGACGTTTTGTCGGTACTCACCTATGCTGCGGCGGCAGCGCCGGACGCACGATTGCTTGATTCGCTCATGTATACTTATGCCGCCGTTCTCAGGCAGTTAGGGCGGTGCGAGGAAAGCGTTCCTGTGTTCGAGAGTTTGCTGCGACGCCGTCGTGAACCTACGGTGGTTGACGCTGCCCGACGCGGTTTGGGGTATTGCGGCATTACGATCGCCCGGCAGTTCCACGGAGATCTGCAACTGCCTCTCAGCGCCGAAGAATGGTATCGGAGAACGATCAGAGGTACTGAAGGAACGGTGTACGGGCGCCAAGCATACCTTGGGTTGGGAGACGTGTTGTTCGCCCGCGGTGACTATCCGGGCGCTGCAGAGGCATACGAAAGCGTTCTCTTCGGGGCGGAGCGTGGCGACTCACTGGCGGCAGTCGCATATGAAAGACTCAACATGCTCGGGCAAGCGGGAACGGTCATTCCATAGTGGGGTTGAAGAGGCGGCGATGAGAGCGAAGGGTGCAGAAGTGAATAGAGGCAGCGGGGTGGTGGAACATTCAACATCCAACAAGGAACGTCCAACATCCAACAGTCGCAGTTGGATGTTCGATGTTGGATGTTCAATGTTGAATGTTCTCGACCGCCTTACCGCCCTACCGCCCTGCCGCCCTACCGCCCTGCGGCTCATCATTTTCTGCTGTGCAGCCATTCTTGCCGCCACCGCCTGCGGCAACCGCCTCGACCCCTCGCTGTACCCCACCGCAGACGCGCTCTACGAAGTGTCGATGGCCGCGTTCGAACGCGGTGATTGCGGAGACGCGGAGATAGGATTTCAACGCCTCAGCTACGATCTCTCAGTCCGTGACCCCAGAAGAGCAGTCGTGAGGTTTTACCTGGCTGAATGCCATTTCCGCGGTAAAAGGTATCTGGAAGCGGCTCGCGAATTCCGCAGAGTGGCAGACGAACATGCACAGGATTCAATCGCGCCGCGTGCACTATTTCGCGCCGGAGACTCGAATTCCCGTCTTTGGCGTCGTTCCGAACTCGATGCCACCTACGGCATGGCAGCGCTAACCGTCTATAGCGAAGTACTGACGCGCTATCCGGAGAGCGCCGCAGCCGCTGAGGCAAGGGAGCAAATCGGCGATCTAAACGAGAAATTCGCCGGCAAGGCCTACGACACGGGGATCTTCTACTTTCGCTTGAAGGCGTACGATTCAGCGATCATTTATTTCAAGGCAGTCGTAGCAGACTACCCGCAAACGTCGTTTGCCTCCGAAGCACTTCTACAACTGGTGGAAGCTTACGAGCGCATCGGCTACGAGGAGGACAAACAGGACATGTGCCTCCAACTCCGGAGGTACTATCCGGAGTCCGTTGTCGAAGCACCAAGCTGCGTGAGTGATACCACATCGACCTGATACGCCATGCGACTCGGGGTGTTCGGCGGGTCATTCGATCCCATTCACGTTGGTCACCTAATCGTTGCCGAAGCGGCGGCTGAAATTCTCCGACTCGAAAAGGTCCTGTTTGTTCCGGCGCGCGTGCAACCCTTCAAGATCGGTCTCCACTCAGCATCCGCCGAGGATCGTGTCGATATGTTGCGCCTGGCAATCGATGGAAATGAACGGTTTGCCCTCGACTCGAGAGAACTCCAGCGTGTCGGACCGTCCTTTTCAGTAGACACGCTTCGCGAATTACACTCCGAGACTCCGGGTGATGAGCTATTCTTACTGGTTGGGGCAGATGCTGCCTGGGATTTGCCGCGCTGGCACAACGCTGAGGTGCTGTTGGAGTATGCGAGTCTGTTCGTGCTGTCGCGACCGGGCTTTGATGTTCCCGAATCCGATATGATCTCGGGATCTATCGATGTGCCTGAGGTCAATCTGTCGGCATCGTTTATCCGGGAAGCAGCCGGAAGTGGCAAGTCGCTCCGGTACCTGGTGCCGGAGGCAGTATTGGAGTACATCGAGTCAAACGGCCTATACGGTTCAAGTGAGAAATGCTGAAACATCTCGTCACTAAAGTGATTGGCACGCGCTTCGAGCGTGAGCTCAAGCGGATCCAACCGATAATAGATCAGATCAAGGAGCACGAGCAGAGGCTCGCTGAATGCTCCGATGAGGAAATCCGAGGTCAGACTGGAAAGTTGCGCGGGCTCTTCGAAGCGCGGCTTGGCGAACTCGAGGAGCAGCTGCGTGACAAGAAGGCTGCGCGACACGCGTGCGCAGACCCGCGGAAACGAGACGTCCTGACCCGCGAAGAACATGAACTCGAGGAAGAGTTCCGTAAGAACGCCGCCGTGATGCTGGATGAGTTACTACCTGAGGTGTTCGCTACGGTTCGAGAGGCTTGTCGCCGGTTGCTCGGATCAGAGTTTGCCGTGACTGGCCGGAAGATGGTCTGGGACATGGTCCCATACGAGGTGCAGCTCATCGGTGGCATCGTCTTGCACCAAGGAAAGATCGCGGAGATGTCAACAGGTGAGGGTAAGACCCTTGTCGCGACGCTGCCATTGTATCTCAATTGTCTTGCCAAACGCGGCTGCCATCTCGTAACGGTCAACGACTATCTGGCACGGCGTGACTCTGAGTGGATGGGCCACCTCTTCGAATACCTCGGAGTAACGGTTGGTTGTCTCGACAAGACCGAGCCTTCGACCCCCGAGCGACGCGCCGCTTACGAGTGCGACATCACCTACGGTACCAACAACGAGTTTGGCTTTGACTATCTCCGCGACAACATGGTGTTCTCGTTGGAGCAGCGTGTGCAGCGAGAACATGTGTACGCAATCATCGACGAGGTGGACAGCATCCTGGTCGACGAGGCGCGGACACCGCTAATCATCTCGGGCCCAGTCGGCAATGAATCCGATGCCGAGTATGCGCAGCACAACGCTCAGGTGCTGAAGATGGCGCGGAAGCAGACTTCTGCTGTGGGGGCGTTGGTTGCCGAAGCCGAGCCTCTGTTGAAATCCGAGGACACGGAGTATGAAGCAGGTGTCAGGCTCTTCAAGGCACAGCTTGGAATGCCCAAGCAAAAACGTCTGATGAAGCTGCTTCAAGAACCCGGCATCAAACAACTGGTTCAGCGGGTTGAGTTGGACCGGATCGCCGACCGGAAGTTGCCTGCGGGACAGCAGCAGTTCCGGGACATCGAAGAAGAGCTCCTGTTTGTCATGGACGAAAAGGGGCATTCTGTGCACCTCACGGACAGAGGTGTTGAGGCCATGAGCCCCAACGATCCTACCTTGTTCGTGGTCCCCGACATCTCGGAAGAGATGGGTCGCCTCGATGAAGACGAGAACCTCTCCGCCGAACAGAAGTTGGAACAGCGCGCGAAACTAGAGGCGGAGTACGCAGCCAAGAGCGAGAAACTCCACATCATCCACAAGCTGCTTCAGGCGCATGCTCTTTATGAAAAAGACGTGGAGTATGTGGTTCAGGATGGCGCGGTCTTCATAGTAGACGAGTTCACCGGGCGGATCATGTCCGGCCGCCGGTGGTCTGACGGCCTTCACCAGGCGATTGAGGCCAAGGAGGGTGTAAGCGTCCGCGGTGAAACGCAGACGATGGCTACGATCACGATCCAGAACTACTTCCGCATGTATGAGAAGCTCGCGGGTATGACCGGAACGGCTGAGACGGAAGAGACCGAGCTGTACCAGATCTACAAGCTCGAAGTCATGGTGATTCCCACGAATCGCCCGGTGCGGCGTGTCGACGGCCACGACCTCATCTATAAGACTCGCCGAGAGAAGTACAACGCCATAGTCGAGGAGGTGCAGCGCCAGCACGACAGGGGTCTTCCGATTCTAGTAGGCACGGCTAACGTCGAAGTGTCGGAAACGTTGTCGAGGATGTTCAAGCGGCGAGGACTCAAACACGAGGTCCTGAACGCCAAACAGCACCAGCGCGAAGCGGAAATCGTTGCCAATGCCGGCCGAGCTGGGTCCATCACGATCGCCACCAACATGGCTGGACGGGGCACCGACATCAAACTCGGCGTTGGAGTGAAGCAGTGCGAGGTATGCGGCATCAAATCGAAACTGGCACCCTTCGGCCAGGTTCTCGAAACCCCCGATCTCGAAGCCGCTGAACTCAAGAAGCGGGAATGCCAGGAAGATCCGCCCTGCGGCCTGGTTATCGTCGGAACCGAGCGTCATGAGTCCCGTCGTATCGACCGGCAGCTGAGAGGGCGATCCGGTCGTCAGGGAGATCCGGGACAGTCCGCATTCTTCCTGTCGCTCGAAGACAACCTGATGCGGCTTTTCGGGTCAGAGCGCATCGCCAAAATCATGGACAAGAGTGGTGCGGAGGAGGGTGAGGTGCTTACTCACCCGCTCGTTACTCGCGCCATCGAAAGCGCTCAGAAGCGGGTCGAGCTGCAGAACTTCCAGGCGCGAAAGCGGCTCCTCGAATACGACGACGTGATGAATCAGCAGCGGGAGGTGCTGTATTCGCTACGTCTGTTCGCCCTCGAGGGCGGTGAAGAGCTCAAGGCCGAAGCGATACGAATGATCGAGGCAGCGCTGGACCGGTTTGTCGAGGAGAGTGCGGATGATAATCCGGAGGAATGGGACCGCAAGCTCATCAGCACGGCCCTTCTCCGTGCATTCCTCATCTCCGCGCCCGACATCGAAGATCCGGAAGCCGTTCCAGATGCCGACGCACTTCGCGATCTGCTCCACGAAGCCGGCCGCAAGGCATTCGAAGCCAAGCTCGCGACCTGGGAGGAACTTGGAAACCGTCACTCGGTGGACCGGCTTGCCGAGAAGGTATTGGCGCACCTCTCGTTGAGAGTGCTGGATGAAAAATGGAAGGACCACCTCTTTGAGCTCGATCACCTGAGGAGCGGCATCTACTATCGGTCTCTGGGTCAGAAGGATCCGCTGATCGAGTACAAGAAAGAGGCGTTCGATATGTTCGTGGATCTCTTACAGGACATCAGATCCACGTTCACGGAGACCTTCTTCAAGCATCAGCTCCAGGTGGGCGCACCGCCACCACCGATGCGTGGCGCCCCGCCACAGCCTCGTCGCATTGCCCAACAAGATGCGCCAAGGTCCGAAACAGATTTGATGGTGCCCGGCGCTGCGAAACAGCGCGTACCTCAGCAGGCCATGCAGGCGTCCCACGGTGACTCACCGGCGGAGCAAGCGCCCACGATGCAACAGCGCACGATGCCAAAGGTCGGTCGCAACGATCCTTGTCCGTGCGGCAGCGGGAAGAAGTACAAGAAGTGCCACGGGGCGAATTGAAAAAGGGCGGACGGGCGGTAGGGCGGACGGGCGGTAGGTAGTTCGCTGCAGACTCGTACCACCGTACTGCCGGGGCTGAGTATTGTTGGGAGAACCCTGCAATGCTGAAGCTGAAGACTGAACAACCAGCAAGGAATGTCCAATATTGGAGTGGTAGTCACTCGGATGTTGGTTATTCCATGTTGGACATTGGACATTCACTCCTACCGACCGTCCGACCGTCCGCCCTAAATCGTCCCGCGTCGCACGATTTCGATGATATCACTGCGCCGGTCTCCTGCATCTTGAGACCATGGCAATCGTGCGCATTTCAGAGACCCGAATGGCCGAACGACCGCGCGAGCGGCTCTTCTCACTCGGGCCCGCATCGTTGACGACTACCGAGTTACTTGCCATTCTCATAGGTACAGGTACGTCACGCGGAGACGCTCTCGCGGTGGCGAGCGGTCTGTTGGGTGTTGGAGCTGGGTCCTTGAGGGCCTTGGCGCGCCGACCTCCAGGTGAGATGGCGAAGGTGGATGGGGTCGGCCGGGTCAAGGCCGCTCGTGTGGTTGCGGCTCTCGAGCTTGCGCGTAGGCTGGCGGATGAGGGGTGGGATGGGCCATTTGAGGTCAGGAAACCATCGGATGTGTTTCGGTGGTGCGGACCAAAGATGCGCGATCTGGCCGTCGAAGAGTTTCACGTTTTGACTCTCGATGCCCTGAATCGGATCACTCGTGACTTGCTGATCACGCGGGGTATTCTGAATAGCTCACTGGTACACCCACGTGAGGTGTTCAGAGCTGCTATCGCGGAGTCGGCAGCTGGGATAGTCGTTGTGCACAACCACCCGAGTGGCAACCCGACACCATCGACGGACGACCGAGTGGTGACGCGACAACTCGTGGAGGCAGGACGGGTGCTGGACGTACCTGTATGTGATCATCTAGTGGTGGGTGGCGACAAGTACTTCAGCTTTGCGGAGGCAGGTCTACTTTGACCAGCGCTGTTGCAGAAATTGACGCCGGATTTGCGGAGGCACTGTCCCGCCGCCAGGACCGGCTGGATCTTCCGTTGATCGAGCGCGCGCTGGAGTTCAGCGAGGCGGCCCATCGCGGCCAGAAACGGCTGTCGGGTGAGGAGTACATTTCGCACTCCCTGGCGGTAGCCAAGATTCTCGTCAATCAACAGCTCGATTCGACGACCGTCGCGGCAGCGCTGCTGCACGATGTGGTCGAGGACTCCGACGTGAGACTAGAGGAGATCCAGGGGCAGTTTGGCAGCGAGGTCGCCGGACTAGTAGATGGTCTCACCAAGATCTCCACACTCACGTTCCGTTCCGCCGCCGAGGAGCAATCTGAGAATTACCGCAAGCTGTTGTTGTCGATTGCCAGAGATGCGCGCGTCATCATGGTCAAGCTCGCCGACCGCGTGCACAACATGAGGACTCTGGAGCACCTCCCTGAATACAAACAGCAGCGTATTGCTTTGGAGACTCGCGAAATATATGCCCCACTCGCGCACCGGTTTGGAATGGCGGGCATCAAGGCAGAACTCGAAGACCTGGCATTCAAGTTTCTGGAACCAGAAGACCATCAGCGCATCGAAGATTTGGTTCAGACCAAACGTGGTGAACGCGAAGAGCTCATTACGCAACTCAGGATTCCGCTAGAGTCGGCGCTACAAAAGGCCGAGATAGAGAGCTACGAAATCACCGGCCGCCCCAAACACCTCTGGTCGATCAACAGGAAAATGACCCAACAGGGGCGGCCATACGAGGAACTATACGACCTAATGGCGGTGCGCGTCTTGGTCGACACGGTGCCTGCCTGCTATCACGTGCTCGGCGTCATCCACCACACCTGGACGCCCTTGCAGGAGAGATTCAAGGACTACATCGCATCGCCAAAATCGAATGCTTACCAGTCTCTTCATACGACGATATTCGGACCGGGCGGCAACCTGTATGAAATCCAGATTCGCACTCGTGAAATGCACCGCACGGCAGAGTACGGAATAGCAGCCCACTGGGTATACAAGGAGGGAGGAAGTAGGGACGAACTCGACGATCATTTCGTCTGGTTTCGACAACTGTTGGAGCTACAGCAGGACGCTCACACGCCCGAGGAGTTCCTAGAGTTCTTGAAGATCGACCTGTTTCAGGACGAGATCTTCGTGTTCACGCCCGAAGGTGATGTAAAACGACTCCCTAAAGGCGCAACCGCCATCGATTTTGCCTTTGCGGTTCACACCGAGGTCGGGTACCGTTGCCAGGGCGCGAAAGTGAACCGCCGCATTGCTCCGTTGCATCGTACCCTCAAGAACGGTGACACAGTCGAGGTACTGACCGGGAAGCATGCCCGGCCGAGCAAAGACTGGCTCAATCACGTGCGCACAGCGCGCGCGCGGCAAAAGATTCGGCAGTGGATCAAGCACGAGGAAAGCGAGACCTCCATCTCGCTTGGCAAGGAGATCGTGGCCCGCGAGCTTCGCAGACGCAGGCTCAGTGCTCCGGACCAAAAGAAAGTAGAGGAGGCTGCCCTCCGCCTCCCCCAAACGTCGGCTGACGGGCTCTACAACTCGCTCGGCCGTGGCGATGTCCCCATCGGGCAGGTTCTGAAGGCAATTTTCCCGGAACGCGAGGAACAGCGGCTCGAAGCGCCGAAACCAACGGTGTTCGGCCGAGTGTTGGACAGAATTCGGGTAGGCCGCGGTGTGCGCGTACACGGTGTGGACGGGTTGATGGTTCGGTATGCGCAGTGCTGCCAGCCTGTGCCCGGTGATGCGGTTGTCGGGTATGTGACGAAAGGGCGGGGAATATCGATTCACCGCTCTGACTGCCCAAATCTCCTCACCATGCCCAACGACACAGACCGCAGGGTCGATATCGACTGGCAGAGCACGCAAGGCGAGGTGTTCGTTGTGTGTCTCGGTATTGGTGGAGAAGACCGCCGCGGGCTATATGCAGACCTGATGGAGGCGGTGTCGCAGACAGGAACGAATATCCGCAGCGCAGAACTGTGGAGCAAAGATGGAGCTATGGCCGGATCGGTGCTCGTTGAGGTGGAAAACCACACCCACCTCGCGAAGGTAGTGCGCACGATGCGCCGAGTGAAAGGCGTCGAATCCGTTGAACGAAGAGAGCCGAGCCCTGGTGCTGCGGCCCGTGGCTCAGCTTAAGCCGCTGATTTCCTCGCCGAGTGTTTCTTGAGTGAATTCCAACTAGAAATGCCCTTTGTCCTCGCGGGCAATCAACCAGCGGCAGTCGAAGAACTGGTGCGTGGGCTCGAACGTGGCGAACGCACACAGGTGCTGCTGGGAGTTACTGGATCGGGCAAGACGGTGACGATGGCGAATGTCATAGCTGCGTACGGTCGCCCGACGCTGGTGTTATCGCACAACAAGACGCTTTCAGCTCAAGTGTACGGAGAACTCAAGGGGTTTTTCCCCAAGAATGCCGTCGAGTACTTCGTTTCCTATTACGACTACTATCAGCCGGAAGCATACGTACCTGCGACGGACACGTACATCGAGAAGGACGCGTCGATCAACGAAGACATCGATATGCTGAGGCTCAGGGCGACCTCGAGTCTGGTCGAACGCGAAGATGTGGTGATCGTGGCAACTGTGAGTGCCATATACGGGTTGGGAGATCCGGTGGAGTATCGCAGGCAGATGGTGATGCTTCATAACGGGGAAGAACGTCCCCGTGACATGATTCTGGAAGACCTCGTCAACATCCAATACCGGCGCAATGACGCAGTGCTGGAACGGGGACGCTTCAGGGTGCGCGGAGATACGGTTGAGATCTTCCCGGCGTACGAGGAGCAAGCAGTTCGTGTCGAACTCTGGGGTGACAAGATTGAACGTGTTTCGAAGGTCGATCCTCTTACAGGCAGTATCATAACACCTCTCGACAGGTGCGCGATCTATCCTGCCACGCACTTCGTCATCAACCGTCCCGCAGTCGAAAAGGCGCTTGGTGCAATCCGCGAGGAACTCGAAGAGCGGCTCGCGGTTCTACGCGCGGACAACAAGCTGCTCGAGGCGCAACGGCTCGAGTCGAGAACGATGTTTGACGTCGACATGTTGCTAGAGATCGGAACCTGCGCCGGAGTGGAGAACTACAGTAGGCACCTCACGGGCCGTCGACCTGGAGAGCGGCCCGCCTGTCTGCTCGATTTCTTCCCAGATGACTACCTGGTGATCGTCGACGAGTCCCATGTCACGATCCCACAGGTCGGCGGCATGTACGAGGGCGATCGCTCACGAAAGAGCACTCTTGTGGATTTCGGCTTTAGGCTTCCGTCCGCTCTGGATAACCGCCCGCTCAATTTCAATGAATTCTTGGACCTGGCTCCCACTCTGCTGTGTGTCTCGGCGACACCTGGGGATTTTGAACTCCAACGCGCGGGCGGTGTGGTGGTCGAGCAAATCATACGCCCGACCGGATTGGTCGACCCGAAGGTCGACGTCCGCCCAGTCAAGGGACAGGTCGACGATCTCCTAGGTGAGATCCGGCGCTGTGAGGCCAACGGTGAACGAGTATTGGTCACCACTCTAACGAAGCGAATGGCTGAGGATCTCACCGACTACCTGATGCAGACAGGCGTTCGCGTGCGGTACATGCACTCCGACATTGGCACGATAGAGCGCATGGAGATCGTACGCGGGCTGAGACTGGGTGAGTTCGATGTGTTGGTGGGCATCAATCTGCTCCGGGAAGGCTTGGATCTGCCTGAGGTTGCGCTCGTGGCGATTCTGGACGCCGATCAGGAAGGGTTCTTGAGATCGGAGCGTTCCCTGATCCAGACTGTGGGCCGAGCGGCGAGAAACGAGTCCGGGCGAGCATTGCTGTACGCCGATAAGATCACCGGTTCGATGCAACGCGCGCTGGACGAGATGGACAGGCGACGCAAGATTCAGGAGCAACACAACGCCGATTTTGGAATCACACCGCGGTCGATACGAAAATCGGTCGAACAGGTTCGTTTTGTGACGCGCGTTGCGGACGCGCGTGCCGTTTCGGAACCCAAGAGCGATCCGCGAGCAGATCTGCGCCCGCTCGATAGGGAGAGCCTCATCGCCGTATTGGAAAAGCAGATGCAGGAAGCCGCCGCCGAATTGGATTACGAGACCGCTGCACAGCTGCGTGATCAGATCTTCGAGTTGAAAGCCCAAGGTGATTCCGAAGTGGCGGACTTCAAGGGTGCTCGCAACTTCAAACCCCGCAGGCGCCGTTTGTAGCATGAGAGCTGGAGAGTCACACACTGTCCCACTCGAAGGTTTGACCGAAAAAGCTCGCGATCTATGGCGCGAACTCCCGAGTGGCTCGGTCGTGTGGCTCACGGGAGAATTGGGGAGCGGGAAGACAGCATTTGTGCAGGCTCTCGCGGATGCCGCGGGTGCAGACCGCGCAAGCAGCCCAACATTTTCACTCGTGCAGGAGTACGGCTGCCGGAGTGGCGTGATATATCACGTTGATTGTTACCGGATGAAGCGGACGGATGAAGCACTCGATCTGGATTTCCCCGGGATTCTAGGATCGGCACATCTGCTTCTCATTGAGTGGCCTGAACGGGCTGGGCACCATGCGCCGGCGCCCGACGTCTCACTTGCTTTCTACCATGTTGGCGATCCAGACATGCGGCGAATAGAGCGTGTATCGTGACGTTGTTCCTCGCCATTGAAACCGCTACCGATTATGGTAGCGTGGCGATCGGAGAACCGGGAAGCGTTGCCGCAGAGCTGTCCTTCACCGACCGGCGTCACGCATCGGCATTGATGCCCGCGATCGTGGAGGCGCTTCAGCGTGCGGGCGGACGCTTCGACGATATCTCCGGATTTGTCGTCGCCGATGGCCCAGGTAGCTTCACGGGATTGCGCATAGGCTTTTCTACTGCGAAAGGTTTACTGCTGGAACTTGGTTCCGCGACATTTTACACCGTTCCCTCATTGCTAGGCCTGGCTTATGGAGCTAGGCATTTGAGAGAAGGCCCAGTTGCCGCCTTGTTCGATGCTCTCAGAGGTGACGTCTTCGGGGCCGTATACCGATTTGAGCACCAATCGGCAAAGTGCGAGATGGCGCCGACTATAGGTACAATCGCTGAGCTGCAAGAAAGGTGTGCCACAACCCCCGCCACCGTCGTTGGGGACGGTGCGCTCCTGCATGGAGAGAGCGCTCGAAAATGGGCGGGAAGTGAGCCGATTGGCCCGCCGAGTTTTGTGCCCAAGGCCTCAGCGCTGTTGCACCTTCTGGCTCTAGATGGAGCAGCCAGGCGGGTCGAAAACCCAACGACGTTCGAACCCGAATATGGCCGGCTGGCGGAGGCCCAGGTTCGGCTGGAAAATGCGGAACGGGCCAAAATAGACGATATCTAAGCGTCGATTTTCCACGTTGCCGGAGCCCGGATTCGGGCCTCGCATTATTATGCTCCAAAACGCGTATCTTCGGTTGACAAAAGGACTTAAAGCCCCTATAGTTTGTCGCCGTCCGGGCCCCACCCCGGGAAAAAACGGAGGTCATTTTGAGTCGAAGTCTGAACAAGGTGATGCTGATCGGAAACCTTGGCGCTGAGCCAGAGGTTCGGAGCACCACCGGAGGGACCCGTGTGGCGACACTGTCGATAGCCACGAGTCGGCAGTGGAACAGCAAGGAGGGCGAACGCCAGGAGAAGACCGAGTGGCATAGGGTTGTGCTTTGGAACAACCGCTCGACGGGCCTGGCAGATCTGGCAGAGAAGTACATGAAGAAGGGCGACAGGATCTACGTGGAGGGCCGTATCGAATATCGCACCTGGGAAGATCGCGATGGCAACACACGGTACTCGACGGAAATCAACGCCCGCGAAGTGATCTTGCTCGGTCAGCGTGCCGGTGCCGGAGGCTCAGATGAACCGGCTAGGACTCCGGCTGCAGGTGTGACCGAGTCGTATGACGACTTCCCGGAGGCTCTCGATGAGGAAGACGACGACCTTCCCTTCTAGTCTCGTCGCTTTGGCGGCTGCCGGCTTTTTGCTGCCGGCAGCCAGCATTCAGGCGCAGGAGACCCCCCCGACTGCGGGTACACTCCAAACACCGACGGTACACGTCGTGGTGCGAGGAGAGACTCTTTGGGGTCTGGCGATGCGGTATCTCGGTGATCCGTATCTCTGGCCGCAGATTTACCGCATGAACACTCTCGTGGTAGAAGATCCACACTGGATTTTCCCGGGTGAAGAGCTACGGCTCGAACCGCTCGAGGAAACCGAGGGTGACCCCGGGCTCATTGAGGTTGAACCTGGCGTGATCGACGAAGAGGAGGTGCGGCGCGGTGAGCTACCTGAGGAAGAGGAAGTGGAACCGCCCAAGCCAATCGCCCCTCGTCCTCCGCCAACGGAAACTGCTCCGACGGTATTTCTACCGGACAGGGATACTGGGCGCGGACTCGCGAGCCGGCGTACGTCAGCCGTTTACAGGTACCGTTCCCTGCGCCCCGGAGATTTCTATTCGGCGGGCTTCCTGACTGAAGACGAGGCGCTGCCTTGGGCCGACGTGCTTGGTAATGTTGGTACACCCACACTGGGTAACCTCACGGCATCGTCATCCGCTCGTATCTACAACGAAATCGAAATACTTGCGCCCGAATCGGCGGTCTACCAGGTTGGCGATTCGTTACTCGTAGCACACCTGAGTCGTGAACTGCGCGATTGGGGCTGGGTGGTGGTACCCTCCGGTTTGGCACAGGTCACGAGCGTCGCCGGCTCCAACGTTCGAGCGGAGGTAATCACGCAATTCGGCCGTATCTCAGATGGCCAGGTAGCGATGCCGGTCGAACACTATGACGATCCTGGCGATGTGGTTCCCGTGCCGATCGAAAACGGTATGGTTGGCCAGGTAATCACTGGTCGTGACATCACGCAGGTGCCCAGCTATCGAGATGTCATCTTTATCAATCTCGGAGCGTCGGACGGTGTTGCCCTCGGGGACATCTACGAGGTGCTGCTTCCCATCGGTGATGCGGAGTCTGCTGTAGCTGCAGAAACAGAGCAGGTCTCACTGCTTCAAATAGTACATGTACAGGAGAACTCAGCTTCGGGGCTGATGGTAAATATCCGCGATCTCGGGACAGGCCCTGGCGCCGAAGTGCGCTTGGTGCGCAAGATGCCATCCTGATCGACGCCTCGTTGGTCTGTCCGGCTTCGACTAATCATCTTGACGGGCCGATGGGCTTGCCCCCTCGGCCCTCATTTTAGGGGCGATGCCAGCGCCATCATTTGATTCTATCCCTGGATTACTCAGCCAACACGCCCAAAAGTGTGCCGGTGTCTTCAGCGACCCTAGCTCTCGTAGGTTGTTCAGGCAGCCCAGGTGTGCGTTCGCAGAAAACGTGTTGGAACCGGATCGGTCGCTAGAGGTAGGACAGAGTGATGGCCGTTCGCGAACCTACGACAGGAGTATGGAGATTTCCGCATGATTTTTCAGGTGGGTGGGGCGCTTCCTACTAGCCCCTGGGAGTTGGTTACGGTTTCGAGTCCGGCGACGAAAATCGTCCTGTTGATTCTCGTCTTGTTCTCAGTGGTGTCCTGGTTTCTGATTCTCTTCAAGTGGTTGGAATTCAGGCGTGTGCGTAAGCTCGGTGACCGATTCTTCGATGAGCTGGAGCGCACCAGCAGATTAGAGGACGCATATCACGCCGTGATGAAGCTGCCACCGTCTCCGTTCGGGCGGTTGCTGAAGGAAGGAATCAACTTCTTTTCTGAGCTTCGTCCCGGCGCGCTTCAGGAGGAGGATAGCTCAGGGATAGTCACTCTCACTCCGACACAGTTGGATGTCCTTCGGATGCAGTTGGTAAAGGAAATCGGTGCCGAACGTGATCTGATGGCACGGTACATACCTTGGCTAGCGACGATTGGATCGGTTAGTCCGCTTCTCGGGTTGCTCGGAACCGTGTTGGGTGTGATGGATGCGTTCATAGGGATAGCGTCCGGCGGGTCCGGCAATATCTCAGCGGTGGCGCCAGGTGTTGCCGAAGCGCTAGTCACGACGGTTCTCGGACTGGCCGTAGCCATACCGGCCGTGATTGCATACAACATCCTCGCCAATCGGCTGGGAGTGTTTGCAGGGGAATTGGAGGGATTTGCGCAAGAGATCATCGGCGCAATGGCGCGTGAGGGAAGGGTTTAGTTATGCCGGGCGGTGGTCTGCATGCTCGAGGGGAATTGCCGCTCAGTGCCGATATCAACGTCACGTCACTCGTCGACGTAGCGTTCGTGCTGCTGATCATCTTCATGATCACAGCGCCAATCATGCAGGGCGGGGTGGATGTTCAGCTGCCGCGCGGCGAAGCGCGCCCGATCCAGCCGAGAGAGGGTATGGTCATCACAGTTGATCAGGACGGCGGCATCTTCGTGGGAGAAGACCGCACCTCACTGACGTACGAGGAGTTCAGAGGTGCGTTCCAAGCTCTGGTGGCCACCAGCGACCCAAGCGGCGTTTACCTGCGTGGCGACGGACGGGCACGCTACCGCGATGTCGTGAGGGTTCTTGGGGTCATACAGGCATCGGGCATCGACAATGCGGGAATAGTGCTGGAAGACGAGGAAATCAGGCGGTGACCAAGTTGTGGGGTAAGAAGGCGCGGCGGGTAGACGGAAAACGCGGTTCGAACCCAGCGTTGGTTGGAAGCATGGTGCTGCACGGTGTTGCGGGATTCTTGATTCTCGTGCCAACCGATGCGCCCCCGGTATTGCCTCCCACGTACAAGGTCGAACTCGTGGCCGCGCCTCGTCCGCCACCGCGGCCGCAACGCCGCAGGCCTGAGGTTGAGCAGCGCCCGGCTGAGCAGACTGTGCCAACTCGTCCGCAACCTCCGCGTCGTCCGGACCCGGATCCGGTGCCGGTCGAGGTACAGGAGGAGACCGAGCCCGCGCCTCCGACCAACCCCGACA
>JBDHHK010000090.1:0-16940 GCA_039589395.1 Gemmatimonadota bacterium | reverse complement strand
CTCCTCAAATGCGGCAGCATCAGTGCGCATTGCGGTAGAAAGACCGAGTTCGACGACTGCCGCCTCGACCATGCGGTGGCCCAGGTAGTAACCTGCCCGCTCGGGGATCACCTTTCCTCCCACCAGTCGTTGTGAGGGGCTAGCCCCGCCTGCCAGGTAACGCAGTCGGTACCCTAGGCCGGAATTGTCCAACTCATTGTGAAGGTGGTGTGTGAGAAACGCTTCCAATTCCCGTAGCCGGCGATACTGACGCCGTCCATAGCCGAAGTAGTCCCAGGGTTCGAAACCGGGCGCTGCCTTGCGTGCTGCGGCTACAGCAAGGCCTTCGTTCACCACAAGCTCGCGGAATGAGGCGCGGCTACCCGTCTCCCAGTAGTCATAGTAGCCACCCAACTCTGCCACAATCTTCTTCATTTCGCTGTTGCTCTTGGGTGACATGTAACGCACCACGTGTGCGATCTCGTGCGCGAGCCACAGCGAGATGTGTTGTGGTTTGAGACCTAACCCCAGTGTCTCGGGATTTGCCTTTCCGGTGAAATGCTCGAGACAGACAAATGCGATGCCGCGTCCACCAACGACCAACTCCCCAGCGTTTGCACCACCGACTCCGACGGTGAGATACACATCCACCGGACAATCGATCTCGAAGAGGTCCTCACAACGCGCTATTGTTTCATTGGCAGCCTGAACGACGTCGAAGCTGTCCAACATCACGCGCAAGTCTTTTCGCTCCGCCTCAACAGCGCGCTGAGAAACACTCTCCGCATGCGGGCTGTCTAGGTCAATGATGTAGTTGTGCCAATAGGCCTTGAGTACGGGGAGGTGGTTGTCTATATAGCGGCGATAGGCCGCCATTGGATCTTGCGCCTCGAGGGCGGATAGGAATTCAGGAACGAGGTCGATGAGCATGAAACGCCGCACCCAATTTGGGAAGGTGCGACGATACAGACAAGTCCCGAATTTTTCGGTTAATTTCTTCGCCGATCAGTGCTTGCGCAGCTGGCGGCTTTCCTCCTCCAACAACAAACGTTCTTCGGCAGTGAGGCTCTCCAGCCCCGTCTGGGAGATCTTGTCGAGTACGCGGTCGAGCGCCACACTGCGATCGTCGCGCTCAGCTTTCGGAGCCTCTTGTTTCGTGTTCCCAGCTACCACTCGTTCCTTACTCGATTCCCAATCCTTGCGTTTGGGTGCGCTGGTTTTCTGAGCTGCCCGCTGCTGATAGAACACCTCTTTCGCGCGCCGCATTACACGTTCTTCTGATGTCACGTAGATGAACGCGAACAACAGACCACCGAGGTGTGTCATGTATGCTATGCCAGTTTTTGCCCCCGCTCCGGCCATCAAGAGGTTGGTCACCACCAAGAAGCCGACCAACCACTTCACCTTTATCGGCATCGGAAGTGGGAAGATGTAGATCGGAGCGTTTGGCCAGTTGATCGCGAACGCTAGTGCCACGCCGAGTACGGCACCCGACGCTCCCACGATGGGAGGAGACGGAGAGAAGAATGCCGCGACGTAAGATAGAGCGGCTCCTCCGAACCCGCAGGTGAAGTAGAACAGGCCGAACCCGGAACCGCCTATCCGTTCTTCAATGGCCGGGCCGAAGAAGAAGAGCAGCAGCATATTGAACACGAGGTGAAGGAATCCGTCGTGCACAAACATGTACGTCAAGAACGTCCACCAGCGGAACCCCAGTTGATTTGGGTGAAACGCAAGCAGGTTGATAACCAATTGGCCGGAAAGAACTGTGATCGTGAGGAAGTACACGACCACATTGGCCATGATGAGCCCCTTGACCCACGGCGTGAGCGAATACGGCGATTGACGCGGTGTTGACTGGTACGACGTTCGAAACTGCATATGGGTGAATCTACTACCTCAAGGGTAGTCTTTGTTCCCCCCGTGTGCTCGGGCGATCGCCATGGAACAGATCGATTCGAGTAGTTCCACGAACGAGATCCCAGCGGCGGCGGCAGATTGGGGCAGCAGGCTGGTGGCGGTCATGCCGGGAAGAGTGTTGGCCTCGAGGCATCGTGGCACCCCTTCGGAGTCTTCTTTGAAGTCGACCCTGGAGAAATCCCTCAAACCCAAAGCTCTATGTGCTGCGAGTGCCTGGATCTGCAGCCGATCGCGCAGGGTGTCGTCTATATGCGCGGGGAAAACCTCCTCGGTCATTCCAGGGGTGTATTTACACTCGTAGTCGAACAAATCATGCGTGGGAAGAATCTCGCCTACCGCGAGGGCGCGTTCACCGAGTACGCCGACGGTCAGTTCGCGACCGGGTAGGAACTTCTCCAGCATCACATCGTTGTCGTAGATCGTAGCAGTGTCCACGGCGGCGTGTAGATCGTCGTGCGAGTTCACCACAGACAGTCCAACCGATGAACCAACCTTCGACGGTTTGACTATGAGCGGAAATCCGAGTTCTTCAATTGTTTCGGAATCCGCTGGCCACATGCACCAGGGATTCGTTGGTATTCCGACGGCTTCGAATTCCTGTTTTGCCGCGTCTTTATCCATTGCCAACGCACTGGCGGCCGCATTGGAACCGGCATAGGGTAGTCCGGCATCATCGAGAAGCGCCTGTATCTCTCCGCCTTCGCCTTGGCGTCCGTGCAAGACCAAGAATACGATGTCGGCAAGGTGAAGCTCGGGCAACTGAACTATGTCGCCCAGCTTCTCGCGTTCGGCTAGAGCGCGGAGTTCATCTGGCGTAGGTGGAAGCTCACCAACCTCTGGTTGGAGCAGTTCTGCTTCGCTCGATCCTGCCAGCGCTCCTGTTACGGTATCGACAACACTCACAAAATGTCCCGCCGTACGGAGCGCATCGACTACTTGCGCCGCACCGGCAAACGCAACGTCCCGTTCGGGAGTCGATCCTCCAGTGACTACTGCTATCCGGCTCATGCAGGCCGATACACTGCGCGGTACCCTGCCATCTCCCACGCTTCTACTTCAGCGATAGTTACTGAGGGCGCTGCGTCCTGGAGCTGCTTATTTGCGCGTAAAAAGACTTCCCGCGCAATCAGTTCAGCTGTGGGAGGCCGATCCTTGAAAGGCTCCAGATCATTCAAGTATGCGTGGTCGAAATCGGAGACAGATGCTTGCACGATCTCCTCGATGACTCGGAAATCGATACCCATTCCTTGTCCGTCGAGCTGAGTTTCTTCCACGCGCACGGTTACGCGAATGCGCCAATTGTGACCGTGGAGTTGCTCGCAGGTTCCCGCTCCTGGCAACCTGTGTGCTGCCGAAAACATTGTTTCGGCCGAAAGAAGGAAATACCCGCTGTCGCTCACGGCTGATCCCCGAGCCCGGAGCGGGAAGGGTGTCTGAAGTGCACCGGCTGAAGGAACAGTGTGGCCACTGGCGTACCGTTCCTGCGTGCGGGGGCGAAATTCAGCTCCACAACTCCCGCTACCGCGGCCGAGTCCAACTCGGGTATGCCACTCGTCTCTGCTACCTGTGTGGATTCGGGGACGATGGTTCCATCTTCAGTGATGAAAAGTCGCAATATGACTGAGCCTTCTACCTCTTGCTCGAAGAGGTCGACAGGATAGAACACGGGCGACTCGGCGTTCGTCGCGACGGGCATTTCAAAGCCACGCTCGACATCAGCAGCTTGCTCGTCCTCCGGAGATGACTGGCCGGACCAGCAGGCGGACAAGATTACGAGGCAAAAAGGGGCTGCTCTATTCAAGACTCCTCCATCCGGCGTTTGAGTTCCGCCAGGCGACTGAGTGCTTCAATCGGCGTAAGTGTGTTTGGATCGAGCTCCCGGAGTTCCCGAAAGACGACGTGTTCCTCCTGCTTGAACAGGCCGAGTTGCGCCGAATCCGGTGGCGGCGGCAGACTCTCACCAGCGACATGATGCCCCGCTTCGAGAAGCGAGAGAATTTCCCAGGCACGATTCACTACCTCACGCGGCAGCCCGGCGAGTCGCCCCACGTGAATGCCATACGAGCGATCTGAGCCTCCAGCCACCAGCCGGTGCAGGAAGACGATGTCATCGCCCACTTCCTTCACCGCGACATTCCAATTTCGTGCGTGCTGGAGAGTCTCGGTGAGCTGTGTTAGTTCATGGTAGTGTGTTGCGAATATGGTCTTGCAGCCGGTTCGGTCATGGAGGTGTTCTGTTACCGCCCAGGCAATGGCGACACCATCGAACGTGGAAGTACCGCGCCCGATCTCATCCAAGAGCACCAGACTGTGGTTAGTTGCTCCGTGCAGTATTGAACTCGTCTCGCTCATTTCCACCATGAACGTAGACTGTCCCCCAACCAGATTGTCACTGGCACCCACACGCGTGAAAATGCGGTCGGTGACGCCCATGGTTGCTGACTTCGCAGGCACGAAACACCCGATCTGCGCCAAGACGGCCGCTAGCCCCACCTGCCGGAGTATGGTCGATTTGCCCGCCATGTTGGGACCGGTGAGCAATACTACCCTCGCGGCTTCGTCGAGATGAATGTCATTGGGGATGAACTTGCCCGGTGGGAGCATTCGTTCCACAACAGGATGGCGGCACGCGCGGAGGTCGAGCGTGTAGTCGTCGGTGATCGTGGGCCTCACGTATTGTTCGCGAACCGCAGTCTCCGCGAATCCGGCGAGGACGTCCAACTCCGCAAACAGGCGTGCCGTTTGTTGCAGCTGCTGCAGTCGTTCGGCTATCGCGCGGCAAAGCTCGTCTAGCAAAGCACGCTCGCGGGCGAGCACCTGTTCTTCCGCTCCCAACACCCGCGCCTCGTATTCCTTGAGTTCCGGTGTCACGTACCGCTCTGCGTTCGTCAGAGTCTGGCGCCGTTCGTAATCATCGGGCACCGCGTGCTGTCTAGCTTTGGTCACCTCGATGTAGTAACCGAACACCCGGTTGTAGCCGACCTTCAGCGATGCTATCCCCGTGCGCTCCCGCTCACGCGACTGAAGCTCGGCGATGAAGCGTTTCCCACCGTCTCGTAGCTCGCGTGCTTCATCGAGCGCGGGGTCGACGCCGGATCTGAACGAATCGCCGTCACCGATTGACTGCCAGGGCCGGTCTACCAACGACCGGGACAGTCGGTCGGACAGATCAACGTGCAAGTCGAACTGGTCGACGATTCGTGTCAGCATCGAACTGCTGTCGCGGTCGCTCAAGCCGTCGAGCGAGTTCTGGGTGTCGGGAAGTCGCCCGAGAGAATCGCGAAGTGCGCCAAGGTCACGAGGCGACGCGCGACCAGCGGCAGCGCGGCCAACCAACCGTTCCATATCGCGCACGCCATCTAGTGCATCGCGGAGCCGTTCCCGGCCGCGTGTGTCTTCCACCAGAACCGCAACTGCATCGTGCCGCTCGACAATTGGTTCGGCATCGTTGAGCGGTGCCAACAGCCACTGTCTCAATAGCCTTTTGCCCATCGGTGTCACCGTCTTATCCAACACCTCGAGCAGGGTCCCGCCTTGAACGTCGTTCCTGAGCGGCTGCTCTAGCTCCAGGTTGCGCTTGGTCATCGCGTCGAGCGGCATATTGCGGCCACCACGCCTCACAGATGGGAAACCGATCTGCGGTAGGCCGCTCGGCTGTAATGAAAGAGCGTATTTGAGCAGAGCTCCCGAGGCCTTGAGGGCGGCTGTGTCGCCTGACTCGATCCCGAGCCCGTCGAGCGCGTGCAACCGGAAATGCCGCTTCAGATCATCGGTGGCCAACGACGCGTCAAACTCCCAGGCATCCCGGGTCGTGAACATCGCGGTATCTGGTAGTGCCGACTTGTCGCAGTCCTCGGGGATCACGATCTCTTTGGGATCGTAGTTGGAGATGGTTGCCTCGAGATCGGACTCTGCGACCGTCTCGAGCACGAATTCGCCTGTGGAAAGGTCCAGTGCGGCAATGCCGCTTGGGCTGCCCGGCTGAATGGCGACGAGGAAGTTGTTGCGCGAACTATCCAGCCAGTCCTGGGCAACCACGGCACCCGGCGTGAGGGTTTCTACCACCTGGCGCTTGACCACCCCCTTAGCATGTTTCGGATCTTCCACCTGCTCACAGATCGCCACACGAAACCCCAACTCGACCAAACGACGTAGGTAGTCACTCGCGGCCTTGACGGGGACGCCTGCCAAGGGAACGCTCGCGGCCCCGCCGCTGTTCCTGCTCGTTAGGGTGATCCCCAGCTCGCGGGCGGCGCACTCTGCGTCGTCGTAGAACATTTCGTAGAAGTCACCCATGCGGAAGAACAGGATTGCGTCGGCATGGCGTGCCTTGATGGCGCGATACTGCTGCATCAGTGGTGTATCGGCACCAGACTCCGCGTTTCGGTCCTTACTCACGATCCCTCGACTACGAATGGAGAGCCGCCGATCTTGTTGCGCAGCTCTGCAAGCAGGGCCTCAGCATCGGCTCTGCGTGGGTATCTGCCCACTCGCACCTTTAAGAGTCCGTCTTGGTCCCGAACCACGTGAGGTTCGTATCCTTCCCTGTGCAGGCGCTGCATCATCTCATCCGCCGCCGCTGCGGACTGCACTGCCGCCACCTGCACGGAATAGACGGTTTGGCCACCACGTTGGGCCCCAGGGTTTCCTTGTTCGGCCGGGTCGGCGGCCTCGTCGCCAGAAGGGCAACGCTGCAATAGATATCTAGCCTGATTCTCCACCTCGAAATTGTCTTCAGCCGCTTCGATAGCCCTATGCAACAAGGGGCACCCTTCGTCGCGTTCGCCCAACTCCAGATGAGATCGGCCCGACCAGAGAGCGGCGTCGGCCAGGATCTCGGAGAATGGGTAGTCGAGTAGTATCCGGTCCGCCGACCGAATTGCCGAGCGAAGCTGCCCGTTGGCAAATGCGAGTTGTGACATGCGCAATAGTGCGTCGTCTGCCCACTGCGAGCGGGCGTACTCTATGCTCACGCGGCGCAGATGGTTGAGCGCGCTCTCCGTGTCTCCGGCAACTACGGCGGCGGCGTAGAGAGCTTCCGGGTACGTTGAATCAGCAGGAGTGAGTCGAGCTATCCAGGCGTTTGTCAGGGACCGCGCTGAGTCGGCTTGACCTTCAGTGGCAAGGCGGATCGCGTTCTGAAGCAACGAATCCTGCTGTGCGCTCGACGGAGAGACCAGGTTCGCGGCAAGCACCAAAGTGAGGACCAAGCGTTTCATGCAGCCACCTCGATTCGGCTCATTTTCAACAACATTTCCGTTATCATGCCACGCTCGTCACTGACAGTGGTCGACTTGAGTGCTTTGTCGCACTCGTATGCGGCACGAAGTGTTTCGTCTATCTCTTGCGTGGTCCAGAGTTCGGCGGCACGTGCCCAGAGCGGAAACGGATCTCTTGTGTCCCGGAACATCCATCCGATTCGCGCTCGTTGAACCGCCTTACGAATGGTACCCTCAACTCTGGCTGAAGAGTTCCCGTCATCCAGATACGCCCGCGCCAGTCGCACACCTATCAAGCCCGTTCCGAGAGCTGCAACTAGACGTACCCCAGAGATTCCCGAGTTCGCAAGCACCACAGGCAAGATAGCCGTTGCGCGAGGTGTGTCGCGCAACAACACGGCTTCAATCCAGTCGTGATGGGTCTCGCCGTGGCGCACTCCAACCAAGTCGGCAATCTCTTCAGCTCCTATCGATTCACCCTCGGTGGCGATCGCGGCAACCTTGTCGACCTCAGAGGCGAGCAACGACAGATCTCCTCCCACAACCTTTAGTAGATGCTCGGCGGCGTCATCTCCGAGTTCGAAACCAGCGCGCTCCGCGCGGACCTTAATCCAACGAAGCTGGCGTTTGTGGTTGAGCGGCTCGAGGGCAACATGCACAGATTTCTTCACGATCTCTCGCATCGGTTGCTGCTCTCGGCCGTGCGTAATCACTAACACCGTCGACAGGGACGGGTGCTCGAGATAACTGAAAACAACCTTCCACACCTTCGCGTTTTTCCGCCACATCTCGATGTTCTTCACAACAACCACACGCCGCTCCACAAGCATAGGAGGAGTTTCGACCAGCGAGTGAAAACTCTCACCGTCGAGTTCCCCGGCCATTCGAACATCGAAATTGAAATCCTGGCTAGACGCGTCGACCGCGGAGCTGAGAATCAGGTCGACAAGCTCCTCCTTCAGAAGCTCCTCATCACCGGTCAGATAGTATACCGGAGCTGGCTCCTGGCGTTTCAGAGCGCGGTACGCAGAGTCGAAATCGAGTGATGCCGCCATGTGAGGCGGAAGTTATCGTAGCGCTTCTCGCTTAGAAAGTGCGGCTCCGGCTACTCGGGGAGAGCTACCCATTCTGCTAAGGGAACTTGGTCGGACGGTGGCTGAAGCTGCGCGTGGAATACACGCATCGGCGGTTCGATTTCCCGAACCGGCAGTGGCTTCGGTTCGGGCAAGTCGGGTGCTGGTGCGGCTGCCGCTGGTACGCCCTGGGCCACTGCTGGGGGGCTGACGGATTCTTCCTCTCCGGGCCAAACCAGCAATGCGATTGCGGCTGCAACCATCAAGGCTCCGGCGAATTTGGCAGGCATTGGCGAAACCGTGTCTACTGAATCGGGCAGCACGTTTATACTTCGCACCACGACATTCCTCGAAGGCTCCACCTCGCCGGTTGACCGTAACGCCATAACACCTCGGCACACTGCCGCATCGTAGCGCATGCACGCGTCGCATTCGCGAAGGTGCTCGCGCGCCGCACGCGCCGCGCCGGCGTCTTCGAGACACCCGTCCCGGTAGTCGGAATACAGTTCGAGAAATTCAGAGCAATTCATAGAAGTCACGCCCAACCTGACTATGATACTTCAGGGGACACGTTTGGTTCCACCGCGGAGCACACATTTTCGCCCGCGGTGGAGGTCTATGGTTGGCCTATTTCAACGACGGCGCGATGACCTGCGCGAAACGGTTCCGGGCTCTGTTTAGCCGGCTCTTGACCGTGCCGAGGTTGCAGCCAGTGATGGTTGCTATCTCCTCGTAGGTCTTGCCCTCGAGTTCACGAAGCACGAACACGACCCTGTGATGTTCAGGCAGTTCTTTCACGGCCCACTGGACCAACTCTTTGAGGTGCCGTTTCCGGAATAGATCGTCGGGACGCTGGTGCTTGTCCTCGAACTGCAGAGGACGATGGTCCTCATCCCAGTTTTTCTTGATCGTTTGGAACAGCACAAGTGGGCTGCGACTCCTGTTGCGCAGTTCGTTCTTCGCAAGGTTCGAGGCGATCGTGTAGATCCAGGTGGAGAATTTCTTACTCTGATCGAACCTGCGCATGTGTCTGTGCACTCGAATGAAAACCTCTTGAACCAGGTCTTCCGCACGTTCGCGATCGCCAATGGTGCGGCATATGAAATTCAACAACCGCTTCTGATACCTGGCGACCAACTCGTCGAATGCACGCATGCTGCCGGCCAGGTATTCCGCTACTACCCGCGAGTCGTCCCAGTCGTGGAACGCTGGACGTGCCGGGGCTTGGGCGGTTTTCTTCCTAACCGCTTGCGGAATTGTCATCACTGCTCGCATCTGTCAACTCCCCGGGTGCCCGGCCGCAGATGGCCCACAAGCACCCTCTCTTCTCAGACGAAAACGGTTCGCTACGCTATCCTCCGCGAAATGCTGACACTTGTGTGTACCGGCCAATTGGGCAGGAAGCGTACCCTAGCACGAGAATCCGCCGTAACGGCGTTAAGTCGTTGACACGCAAAATCTTACAGACTGGAGTCCCAATACTGGAAGGTGTCCTAAATGGGGGTCCCTTGTCCCCTCACGTGGACGGTTTTCACAGCCCGAGACGGAATCCAGCCACATAGAGCAGGGCCGAAATCGACTTGGAGTCAACCAGTTCTCCGTCGCGGATCATCTCCAATATCTTGGAAATCGGCCGGGCTTCCACCTCGATGAATTCGTCCAGCTCATGTGCAGTGTCGCCAATCGTGAGGCCGGTGGCGAGAAATATGTGGATCTGTTCGTCTGTGAAGCCTGGAGTGGTGTAGATGGTAAACAGATGCTCGATGTTCTCGGCCTCAGCTCCCACCTCCTCGAGCAATTCGCGGCGTGCGCAGTCAATGGGTTCTTCGCCTGGGTCGAGGACCCCGGCGGGGATCTCCCAGATCGTTCCGTTTGTGGCGTATCGGTACTGCTTGATCAGTAGCACGCTGGGATCTTCAGCGTTCGGTTCGGAAAGAAGAGGCACTATCGCCGAGGCACCACGGTGGCGCACCATCTCCAAATACATCTCTGATCCATCAGGTGCCCGCACGGTATCGAGGTCGACTTTGACGATACGCCCGTCGAACACGCGTTCGGAGCTGATGCGATCCGGGGGGGAATTGGGCATTACGGGTCCTTAGGCAGCGGCCGTTTCGCGTTGGAACACAACGGCGAGCCGATCGTTCTCGAGCTGAGTCAGACTCTCATAATCCCAGCCCATGCGGGTGCGCTCGTTCAAGAGATCGGTGAGGCTGTCCTCGTCCTCCTGGCCTTTGCCGGACATTCTGACGATCACGACCTGGTACTGTTTCATCTATTCGATCCTCAAACTCAAGGTGGAAACGAACTGTGCGTTTGTGAATGTTGCATCGTCGACCGATGATATGAAAGGGACCAGAACAACGGAGCGGACCTTTGGGATCCACCGAGCCGATCAGTGCAAAGTCGTGCGTGGAGTGTTTGCGGCCGGCACGGTTGTGTTCTTCGTCGCTGGACTGATCGTCCGTGATGACCCTCGTTGGTTCGCTGCTGCGGGCGCGCTCGGACTCGTTTGGTGGTTGTGGGACATTTTGCTGGACCATGTGATCGTACCGCTGGGCGATTGGTTTTTGGGATTGCTTTCCGGCGCTGGCGCAGGCGAAGAACTCGGTTCTCTGCGTCCGACCATAGACGACATGATGAGGCTACTGGAGAGCCATATCGAAAAAGGAGCATCCGAGCAGGTGTGCGTGAATGCGGCGATCAGGCTCGAGGAGATTTATAGAACTGTGAAGAAGGATCCTCAGAGGGCGCGTCGAGTGATCGAGTCGGTGAGGGAGAAGTACCCGGATGCGCCCGAGTGGGAAGGGTATGATCGAATAGCGGGAGGAAATGAGGAACCGGCGGGGTGGGAGTAGGAAGGGCGGTACATGTTGCATAGGCGGCATCCGCGGCATTAGATGCGCAGGAATGCCGCACATGCCGCGATGGGATGAGCCGGTGTGGGGGCATGCCGCCGATGCCGCCGCGTCCAAAGGGGCTGGGAGGACGGGCAGGCCCCAATTATATTCCCCCGCCCGGGCCAGGTAGCTCAGTTGGTAGAGCAGGGGACTGAAAATCCTCGTGTCGGCGGTTCAATTCCGTCCCTGGCCACTCGGCTGAGGTGCGTTTGGCACCACAGCGTGTCAGCGTATGACGTGACCGCCTCTTTCGAGTGCCCTTTGTGCCTTTTTCGGTGTTTTTGGGCGGTCTATACACCACACTGGCTCGATCAGTGCAAGGCCGATCTTCAAACCCATCTGCCCTAGCCACCCAGCTACACCGTCTGCCCGCGTCGTGTCAGCGTGTCTGGCGAACAGGCCGCCGAGGAACGTCGCCGCGGTCTAGTGGTAGACGGTGCCGAAGCGTTCGATCTGCTCAGCGCTGCCAAGGGCGATGAGCATGGAGCCCTTAACCAAACGCTGCTCACGAGGCGGATTCGTGACGATCTGCCCGTCTTTTTGGACTCCGATCACGCTCAGGCCAGTGCGCGCCCCGATCTCGGCATCGGCGAGTGTCTTGTCCGCTAGCGATGGTGGTAGTGGCAGGTAGAAGAGATCTACGCCCTCTCCCAGCATCACTAACTCGCGGCCCTGCACTATCGAGAACACCGTCTGCACCCCGAATGACGCGTAGCTCAACACGAAGTCGGCTCCGGCGCGCTGGATGGCCTCGACATTCCGTTCGTGCGTAACCCGGGTGAGGACACGCGCCTCGGGATTGAGCCGCCGGCAATACACCGTCAGGTAGACGTTCATCGCATCGTCGTGCGTCGTGAGCAGGATGGTCGGTGCCTCGGCGATCCCCGCATCATCGAGAACGCGGCGATCGGCGGCGTCGCCCAGTAACAGGCGGTCAGGTATGCCCTCCAGCTCGCCCTCGAGTTCCGGGTTGCGTTCCACCACATGCACGGGGGTCCCCCGCAGCTTGAGGGCTAGGGCGGCCGCCCGCCCGACCATACCACCACCGATGATGAGCACCGGATTGGGATTGGCGTCGTAAATCACGAGTACCTCGTTCAGTGCCTCGATCTGTGCGGCCGTGCCGATCGCAACCGGTAGGCTCAGCGGCGACAGCTCGAGGTCTGGCCGTGCGGGCTGAAACTGCCCGCGCTCCCACACTCCGACGATCGTGATCCCAGTGAACTCACGCAGCCGCGTCTCCAGAATAGTGCGGTCCTGGATGGGTGTGTTGTGCACCGGGAACTCGACGAGCAGGAGGTCTTGAAACCTGCCAATCACGTTCGCGCGCTCCGTCCCCGCGCTCACGCGGTTAGCGAGGTGCGCGCCGAGCTGTCGCTTGAGGGGCAGCACGTGCGTAGCTCCGCTCAGCTCCAGCACGTCGATTGAATCCTCAGCCTCGACCAAGGCGACTACCGGCAGGGAGCCGGACAGCTCACGCAATGTGAGGACGATGTTTGAGTTGACAGTGTCCGATGCGTTGGCCAACACGAGGCGGGCCCGAGCTGCGCCAGCGGCTCTGTAGGTTTCGACGGCGTCGATGTCGCCGGTCAAGACCGGCAAGCCTGCATCGCGCATGCGCATCGCCTGGTCGGCGTCTGGCTCGATCACGTAAGCTGGCATGCCAGCCAGCGCGAGCCGCCGGATCAGCCCAAGCGCGATGGGATCGTTGGCGCAGATCAGCACGTGGCCCTCGACCTCGCCTGGCACGGAGTGTAGCGCCCGGATGCGGCGGCGGCTCTGCTGCTCGAGCCATGGTGCGTAGACAAACCGGATGAAGAGAAAGGGGAGTATGATGAGGAGGAGCACGACCCCGCTGAGCAGAACGAGGGTGCTGAACGCGCGGCCTAAGTCGCTTTCAAACGTGATGTCACCGAAGCCGAGCGTGCTCATGACGGTGAGCGCCCAGTAGATCCCGGTGAACCACGAGTGTTGCTGGCCTTCCCACGCCATGATTACGTGGAACCAGAAGCCGTAGAACAAGACAACCGCGATGACGAGGGCAATGTATCTCACGAACGGCGCGAGCTGTCGGCGAAGCGTGCTGCCCCCGGTCATCAGCGCGGCCAGATGGGAGCCGACGGTTTTCATGGAATCAAGCGGAACGCGAGGGTGGTTTTCAGGTGGTCGATCTGGCCGGCCATATGCGTGGCTCCGTGATCATCCTGTTGCCCCTACGTTACGACCCAAACACCAGGTTGGCTAGAGCCACGACATAGGCGCGTTCCAGCACGTGTGCCTCAAACGTGCCTGAACTGACGTGCATCCTGTCACTCAATGACACAACCCGACGCCACCGGCCCCTGCCGCAACGTCATTTGAAGTCGTTTCGTGTACCTGGTTACCGATTCCGGAGACCATATCTGGGGACTGAAACTCCTCGTGTCGGCGGTGTACGCTTTCGGCCTGGCTTCGCCGATGCACGTCTGTTTCGCAAGAATTCCGTCAACGGCACATCGATTGTTGGTCTGAGGGCGTTGTTGTGTCACGCGCCTCGACATAAACCTGGCGGCGCAACTCGCCACGACGATGTATGCTAGCGGTCTGGAGTTTGGAGCCGTAACTTAGGTCAGTCCCACCGGAGGTCATCCCATGACCGATCTTCTGGACCGTTTCAGACAAGCGCTTGCCGATCGCTACACGGTCGAGCGTGAACTCGGTCGCGGCGGAATGGCGACAGTCTACCTCGCGGAGGACCTCAAACACAAGCGGCAGGTTGCGATCAAGCTGCTCGATCCGGAGCTAGCCCGAGCCTTGGGCTCGGAGCGATTCCTCCGCGAAGTCGAGGTCACCGCCAAACTAACGCACCCGCACATCCTCGCGCTCTACGACTCTGGAGAAGTTGACGGCCTCCTGTTGTACGTCATGCCCTACATCGAGGGCGAGACGCTGCGCGACCGGATGAACCGTGAGGGCCAGTTTCCACTCGACGATGCGTTACAGATCACGCGAGAAGTTGCTGCCGCGTTGAGCTACGCCCACAGCCAGGGTGTGATCCATCGCGACATAAAGCCGGAGAACGTGCTGCTATCGGCAGGTGAAGCGGTGGTGGCGGACTTCGGGATTGCAAAGGCCATCACAGAAGCGGGTGGGGGGCAGCTTACGGAGACGGGTATCAGCATCGGGACCCCGGTCTACATGAGTCCTGAGCAGGCCGCGGGTGGGGAGAAGCTCGACGGGCGGAGCGACGTGTACTCTTTGGGCTGCGTGCTGTACGAGATGCTCGCGGGCGAGCCGCCGTATACGGGACCCACGACACAGGCGATAGTGGCGAAGAAGCTGAGTGAGCCGGTGCCGCGGGTGTCGGTGGTGCGCGAGATGGTGCCGGTCAGTGTCGAGGCCGCTCTGCAAAGAGCGCTAGCCAAAGCCCCGGCGGATCGATTTCCGACGGCGCAGGCATTCTCTGAGGCGATGAGCACCGATGCGGTCGCACCGCGTGTGCAGCTGCGTGGATGGCGCCGGGCGGTAGCAGCGTTGGCGGCCGTACTGGTCCTTGCGCTGGCAGCACGTGGGCTCGCTTCGATTCTCACGGGTGAGCAGATCGACACGCTCGCCGTACTCCCGCTCACCGATCTCACGGCCGATCCGGAGCAGGCGTACGTGGCCGACGGGGTGCATGAGGCCCTTATCGCGGAGCTGGGGCAGCTGGGACTCTCGGTGACGGCCCGGGCGACGATGGCGCAGTTCCGTAACACCGACAAGCCGATCGGCGAGATCGCCCGCGAAGTTGACGCGGATGCGGTGATCGAAGGTTCCGTGTATCGGAGCGGCGACAGTCTCCAGATTGCCACCCGGCTCTATGACCGGGAGGAGCGCGAAATCTGGACGGCGTCTTACGCCGGCGTGCTCTCGGATGTCGTGAGGCTCTACCGCGGCTTCGCGCGAGCCATCGCCAACGAGATCGGGGTGCGCCTCAATCCCACGAACCAAGCCCGCTTGAGTGAGACACCGGTCGTCAACCCCGATGTGTACGAGGCATACCTCCGGGGAATGCATATCCTGAATAACTCCCGGACGGATGCGGATATCGATACGGCCATCGCCTACTTTAAGCAGGCCGTGGACCAGAACCCCGCCGACCCGCTGGCCTACGCCGGCCTAGCCCTCGGCTACACAACCATCGGTCATGGCGTGAACCCTCCGGACGACGCGTGGCCTCGGGCGCGGGAGGCGGCAGAGAGAGCGCTGCGCCTGGACTCGACGCTGGCTGAAGCATGGGCAGCTCTGGCCGACTACAAGTTCTACGGCGACAGTGATTGGGAAGGTGCCGAGCGGGCGTTCCGACGAGCCAATGAACTCAATCCGAGCCTCGCTATGAACCACTTCCACTACGCGTGGTATCTGGCGGTTTTCGGTCGCACAGAGGAAGCACTGGCCGAGCACCGGCGGGCCCGAGAGCTGGATCCGTTGACGCCGTTTCACACGCTGTGGATACCGACGTTGTACGGGTTCTCGGAGGAACCGGACGGAGAGAGGGCGTTGACGGAAGCACGGCTCAACGTGGAACAATATCCCAACAATCCCTTGGCCTTAATGGTGTTTGCCGATTGTGCTGAAGCAGCAGGATTAATGGATGAAGCGCTGGCGGCCGCGGAACGGGCAGTTGCTCTCAATCCGGAGGGTGATCTGGTCCTGGCTGGGTTCTATGCGCGGCGGGGCCGCCGGGAGGATGCCCTCCGGATCGTAGAGAAGTTCGAGGCCATGCCTGCCAACGCGTTTCTTGCTATGGAACTTGCCTACGCGCACGCAGCTCTCGGAAACAAGGACGCGGCCCTTGAGTGGCTCGACTACGAACCTCACCACGCCTGGGCCGCGGCAGTGCCCTGGGACCCTTCGTTCCAACCGTACCGCGACGACCCGCGGTTCCAAGCGTTCTTGCGGCGAATGAACATGGGACTCGTGCCAGGCGAACGAGCGCCGCGTCCGCTCCCTATGCAGGCGCGGCCACTCGCAGGGACTGAGGAAATCCCATGACAATCCCGGCCCTGGCCACTAAGAAGCCCCGCGATTGCGGGGCTTCTTCTGATTGGACCTCTCCGCCCCTCGTCGCCACAACAACCGCCTAGTCTAAGTCAGCGCGTGAACTATCCCCCAATCCCTGAGAGCCAAAATAATCTCCCGAAGGCTCTCACCTTTTTCCGTCAGGCTATACTCGACCTTTGGCGGCACCACCGGGAACACTTCGCGCCATACGAGACCGTCCGCCTCGAGTTCGCGGAGCTGTTTGGTCAGGACACGTTGCGTCACATTGCCACCTTGACGGTTCAGCTCATTGAAGCGAACCGGTCCGTCCAGGAGATGATAGAGGACGACGCCTCTCCACTTGCACCGATTTAGTGCATTGTGAGGGAACTTCGGCCTGATACCCATACGGGAGTGCTCGCGTAGGCTCCCAGCGGAGAACACAATGGAACTGAGTGAAAAACAACAGCAGATGTGCATCCAAAGCAAATGGGACTTCTCTGATCTCAAGGCGCTGTTTCTGAATTGTACGCTGAAGAGATCGCCCGAGCTATCACACACGCAGGGGTTAATCGACATATCCATGGGCATCATGAAGAAGAACGGTGTGACGGTTGAAACCCTGAGGCCAGTAGACTACGACATTGCCAGCGGCGTCTGGCCCGACATGACAGAACACGGTTGGGACAAAGACGCCTGGCCGCAAATCGCAGAGAAGGTAATGGCGGCTGACATACTGGTCCTTGGGTCAGCCATCTGGCTCGGCGAGAAGACTTCTGTATGCACAAAGGTGGTGGAACGATTGTACGCGACCAGCCACCTGCTAAATGAGCACGGCCAGTATGCAT
>JBDHHK010000089.1:0-17485 GCA_039589395.1 Gemmatimonadota bacterium | reverse complement strand
TGTTGGGGACCGCCGTCGGCCACGAATGCCCACGCTGCCACAAAGCGATAGACATACCGCTGGGTGATATCTGCGCAGATTGTAAGGCTGCGATCAAACTCCGTGCTAGGAAGATCTCACGCTACGTAGCCATAGGCACGACTATCCCGTTTGCGGCATACGTATACCTTCGTCTGCCCGATGACCCGACGCTGAGGATGGTAGGCCTCAGCTCAGTGGTCGCTTGGTACATCATCACGGGCCTGGTAACAAAACGCATTCTAATGGAAGCGCTCAAGTGAAGAGGCAAAACGTTTGAGCAGCATAGTTCACATATCTGATTTGCACCTGGGCGGTGTCGCGGAGCCAACGCTTCTCGAAGCCGTTCAGGACTTGGTGCCAGACCTCGATCCGACGGCTATCGTGTTGAGCGGCGACCTTTGCCTACGCGCGCGCCACGGCGAGTTCTTGGCAGCAAGAGGGTTCATTCACGATCTGAAACGCACCGCGCCGGTGATCCACATTCCAGGCAATCACGATGTCCAGTGGTGGCGGCGGCCATTCTTACCGTTTGGTAATTCGGCGAAATACCGGAAATACGTTCAGTATTTCGGTCCCACCCTCAACCCGACGCTGTCACTTCCAGGTGTAATCATCGCCAGTGTCATGACCGCACATGGAATTGCTTGGGGGTCGCTCACACCTCGACTGCGCGACCTCGCGGTAAAGGGCCATTTGCCGAAGAAGGAAGCAACGCGGGTAAAGGCGTTGTTCGAAAAGGCTGAAGCAACTCAGCTCCGGGCATTGGTGGTGCACCACAACGTGTTGAGGGGAGAATTGTCGGAGCGGATGGGGCTGGCTCGATGGAGGCAGGCGCAGCAGCGAATCGTCGAGTCCGGCGCCGAGATTGTTATGTGCGGGCACGATCACCAAGAGGGCGCGGAAGTGCTAGATGGCAAGGTGGTGATTTCGAATGCCGGTACTCTTTGCTCGAGGACGCGAGGTGGGCGCCCGTCCGTTTTCAATCGCATTCGATGGGATGAAGACTCCATTCATGTAGAGTTGTACAAGTGGGAGAGCGACCGCGGGTTGTTCAAGCGCAATGATGTACATGCGTTCGCTCGCACCCCTCGCAGCAACAAGGGAGGGGGAGCTGGGAAGAAGGGCTGATGTAGAGGCTCGGACGGCAGACGAGGCGCTTCTCGCTAGCCGCCTCAGACAGCTCGGTGTCCGTAGGCCGATCGTAGTGCACGAGAACGGTACCGTAATGGTGAGCACAGGTCGCTCGGGCCAGCTGCGGATTCACCGCGGGTACGCGTACAGCTCCGATCGTATCCTCAAGGCAATCATACAGTTCGTGAACGCCAAGAACCGGTCGGCACGGTCTGTAGCGGAACGAGAAATCCATTCGTTTTCCATCGACACACATCTGGCGCCAAAGCGTGCGCGGCGAAAACAAAGGACGTCTCGAAGGGATCGTGAGTTGCTGGGGGATCTCGAGCGAATGCATCGGTGCCTCAACACACAGTTGTTTGGCGGGGAGCTCTCGAAGGTGCCATTTCGTTTGTCCAATCGAATGCGCACTAGACTGGGAGAAGTAACCGTAGATCCGCGCTCGCCGCGACTGTTGGAGATCACGATCAGCAGGCGGCATTGGGAACGAGACGGTCCCACAGAGGTTGAGAAGACGCTGTTGCACGAAATGGTGCATCAGTGGCAGGCGGAATCGGGTCTAAAGGTCGACCACGGCGCTTCTTTCAAGCAGAAGGCGAGAGTGGTTGGAGTGGCACCGCTCGCGCGCCGCGCCGTGGGAAGAGTCGCTGCGGCGACAGTGTGAAGACTTTGCGAGGGATAGGTGAATCGGATGTCTGTGGACTTCTACGACTTTGAATCTCTGCTGAGCGAAGACGAACGCTCGGTGCGGAACACGGCGCGTCGCTGGGTGGACGAAGCGCTGATGCCAAACGTCGCCGATTGGTATATGCAGGGTGAGTTCCCGATGTCGGTGGTCCCGGAGATGGGTGAGTTGGGGTTCTTCGGCGCTAACCTGCCGCAAGAATACGGGTGTGCAGGACTGAACAACGTCGCCTATGGCCTGCTGATGCAGGAATTGGAGCGGTGCGACAGCGGCATCAGGTCGTTTGCGTCGGTTCAGGGTGCTCTTGTCATGTACCCTATCTTCACGTTTGGCAGCGAAGGGCAGAAACGACATTGGCTGCCCAAGATGGCGAAAGGCGAAGTGATCGGTGGCTACGCCCTGACCGAACCGGATTACGGTTCGAACCCCGGCGGCATGATCACGACCGCACGTTTGGATGGAGGCTCCTGGATCCTGAACGGAAGGAAGAGGTGGGTCACGAACGCGTCGGACGCTGAGTTTGTGGTGGTTTGGGCGAAGACCGGCGAGTTGGAAGACGTCAGTTCGGTTCGCGGTTTTCTAGTGCCGACGAACCTCGATGGAGTCACCATCAACAGATTCCAAGACAAACTCTCGCTCAGGATCAGCGACAGCACAGACATGATCTTCGAAGACGTGCGGCTGCCCGACTCGGCGCTGTTACCCAACAGCGCAGGACTCAAGAGTCCGCTCAAGTGCCTCACGCAGGCCCGGTACGGTATTGCGTGGGGTGCAATCGGCGCGGCGCAGGCGTGTTACGAGTATGCCCTGAACTACGCGAAGGATCGTGTGATGTTCGACCGCCCAATCGCAGGGTATCAGATACAGCAGGAACGACTGGTCGAGATGATCACCGAGATCACGAAAGCCCAGTTCTTCACACTCCAGCTCGGGAGATTGAAGGACAGGGGGACCATGACTCCGCAACAAGTGTCGATGGCCAAGAGGAACAACGTAAACATGGCTGCCGAGTGTGCGAGGGAGGCACGACGTCTACTAGGGGCAGTCGGCATCTTGGCGGAACATCACGTCATGCGTCACATGGCGAACATGGAGACCGTGTACACCTACGAGGGAACGCACGACATGCACACGCTGATTGTCGGTCAGAAGATCACGGGCCTGGACGCCTTCAGCGGCTGAAAATCAGGTCGTCTGCTCGAGACCTCCCGGCCGGTCCCGCTTGATGTTCACGGCGAACGGCAGTGTGATGAGTGTCATGGTCGCAGCGGTCATAGTCCCCAGGATCACCGCCAGCCCGAAGCGTTGAGTCGGAGGAAAAGCCGACAGGCTGAATATTCCGAAACCGGCGCAGATGATCAGCGTTGCACCCAGCACCGGTTGCCACATCTGCTCGCGAGCGTCCTTCCACGCATCCCACGCGGTTTTCGACTTTGGCCACAGGAGTCGCACGCGCAACACGAGATGGATCATTGAGTCGACCCCCATCGCGATGGCGACATTTGCCGCCGGAGATGTGATGATGTCGACGGGCATGCCCAGGTAACCCATCGTGCCGAGTACGATCATTGGAATGCCGCACAGACAAAGGAACATCGCGAGAGTTCGGGGAGCGGTGCGGGATACGATAAATGCAATCCCGATGAACAGTATCAGTAGTCCGCCCAAACCGATTCGGAGCGAAGACGCTATGAGTTGGCCGAGTTGCCCTTGAAGCTCGTAGTTGCCACCGATGAGTTCCGACTCCAGGCCGGCTGCGTCCGCGTAACCGCGCACTCTGTCAATGATAACGTCACGATCTTCAGTGCGGCCGGCTTCGCGCATTCGTATGAAGTACTTCCCCTGATCGCGTTCGGGCCTGATAAAACTCCGGGTGGTGGCAGCGAACGCTTCTGCATCCAAGATCGAGAGCAAGATGCTCCAGTTTGCGTACCGCATGAACGGCTGCATTCTGGCATGAGCCAGTAACACGGCTGGCGATATGACGCTGCCAACAGACGAGTCGCCCTCGAGCGCGTTTTGAAGTGCCCACATCTTCTGGTTGAACTCATCGGTGTCGATCGTGGTCCCGGCCGGGTCCTTCACCACGATGTTGAGCGGACTGCTTCCACCGTCGCTGTCGATTTTCTCGAGGCCATCGCGCAGCTCGCTGCCGGGAGCGAAATACGAAAGCAGGCTCGGGTCGGTGTTGAACTGTCTGAGGCCCACCCCGGCAACCAAAACGAAGGCAACGATCGCCACCAGCCACCGGTTTCCGTTGGCTTCGGGTAGAAAAGAACCAATCTTCCCGAAGAAGCTCCGTGCGGATCGTCTGCTGCTTTTAGGGATACAACGAAGGAACGTCGGGTATAAACCATAGGTGACAAAGATTGCGGTCAGCGTCCCGATTGCTCCGGCAATGCCGAGTTCTCGGAGCGGCCGCGCGGTTGCGATCAGGAGGCTCAGGAACCCGAGTAGCGTTGTGAGCATGCACCAGAATGACGCCTGAAGCGTAATTCGAACCGCGGCCGAAACTGGGTCGACTGTATGCTCATCAGGTTCCTGACAGCATCGTCTCCAGTTCGAAGTCATGAAAACGATGTGCGACAAGGTGAGCACGAAGACGATCACAGCGATGTTAGCGGTGAGCAGGCCGATCTTGATGTCGAGGAGGTTAGTGACGAACAGAGTAACCGCGCACGCGGTCAAACACGTGCTTATGGTACCCAAAACTATGCGCCAGTCTCGGTAGACGACCGACACCAAAGCGCCAAAGATGAGGAACGCAGCGGAGCTGAAAATGATGAGATCGCGCAGCAGGTTTCTGCGAATGAGTTCGATCACATATGGAACGCCCGACACGTCGAGTGAGGAAAACTCGGATTCATATGGTTCCCACACGGCCTCGAGCCGTGGGATGAAGTCTGCCGGATCGGGATCGTAGGCGCTCACTATGATGTTCGTGGCCCGATCTTCCGGTGTGAGCAGCAAACGACTCCATACAGGGCTGCGCCGTTCATCTTCGTTGGCCATACTTGTGACGCCCGCGACGCCGGTCACCGTGTCCAGCTCAGCTGTGAGATTGCGAACGAGCTCCGCGTATTCATCGCTGCGTATGTCGGGTGCCTCCGCCCTGATCACCACTAGCTCAGGCGCTGGAAAACGCCGCGAGATTTCTTGAGCGGCCTGGAGCTGAGGATCCTCAGGAGAGAAGAAGAAATCACTCTCTACTCTCGGGCTGAGGTCGATCCAGAAAAGGACAGCAGATACGCAGACAACAGTCAGTGCGGCGAGTAGCCACTCGGCGCTGGGAATGTTGAATCGTTTGTATTTTTGTTGCATCGTAAGTATCAGGTTTAGTGCGAAGAAAATAGCAGTATGCCCGAGGGCCTCACAGTACTAGGTTTCGTCGTTGCGCACCACCATGGGCGGCGAAAAGGGGTCCGCAAGAGTATTACGCAAAAGGAGTCGGGGAGTGCCATGAAACTAGGGAAGACGACGATTCTGTTGGTGGTTTGCTGGTTTGCGGTGTCGATGCAAGCGGTTGTCGCACAGGAGGCAGAAGTCCGCGCTGCGATGGAGGAAGCCTTGGCTGCTTGGCGCGACGCTGATTTCGAGAAGCTGGGCAGCTTTTACGCGACGCAGACACGCGGGTTCATGTTGGACGGAGGGTTTCTGATCATCGGGTTCAGCGTCGAGGCGCTGGAAGCCGCGGCCTCAATGGGTGTTGCGTTCAACGTCGAGCCGCAAGAAGTAGACATTATGATGGCCGGAGAAGGCATCGCTGTCGCAGTGGCCATATTGGAGGGGAGCGTCACCCTCCCCGGAGGGACCGTTCAGGAAGGGTCCTGGCGGTACTCTGAGACGCGGGTTCATGAGGGCGGCGTCTGGAAAGTCGTCCAATATCATTTCTCACCTTTGGAAATGGCGCCGCTTGGGAATATTCCATAGCGTGTTTTTATGCCGTCGAGTCCTTCGCGACCGGGAGAAATCCCGGCCGAGGGGGACAAACGCGCATCCAGCAGTTCGTGATAACCAGGTATTGTGACCGACTCGCGTAACCGACGTCGGCACCTCTTCTGGGACACCAACCTCCAGGTTGTATTTGCGGTAACGCTCATGGCGGTACTTGGCGTGTCGTCGATCACGCCGGTGCTGCCGAGCGTAGCCACAGTTTTCGACCGAACCCCGCAGAATGTTGCATGGGTGATTGCGATCTTCACACTGCCAGGTGTGCTCTTTACGCCGATAGCTGGAGTGTTGGGCGATAGGGTTGGCCGTAAAGTGGTGCTGATTCCCTCGCTGCTCCTGTTCGCTGTCGCGGGCACGGCCTGCGGGTTCGTGCGGAGCTTCGAGTCACTGCTGGTGCTCAGATTTCTGCAAGGAACTGGTGCCACTGCGCTTGGGGCCATCAATATCACACTGATCGGAGACCTCTTCTCCAGACAGCAACGCGCCGCCGCCATGGGATACAACGCTGCCGTGTTGAGTGTTGGGACCGGCGTCTACCCTGCGATCGGTGGAGGGCTGGCGATATTCGCCTGGTACTATCCCTTTTTCCTGCCGATAATCTCGTTGCCTGTGGCACTTGCGGTTGTTTTCCTGCTGGACAACCCCGAACCTCAGGTGAAGGGAAGCCTTCGCGAGTACATGGGGGTCACGCTAAGGTCGATTATGCGTCCGCAGGTCTGGCTGCTGTTTTCGATAAGCGTGGTCACCTTCATCCTGATCTACGGTCCATTTCTCGCTTATCTACCCTTCCTGCTCGAGCGATCGTTTGGCGCAACAGCGGTCACGATTGGCGTCGTGATGTCGGTGACTTCGGTCTCAACGGCCATCGCTTCATTATGGCTCGGCGCACTCACCAGAAGGTTCGGATCTCATGCACTAGTAGTCTTCTCGTTCCTGTTATATGCGGTATCGCTGGCCGGGATGCCTCTCGCTTCGAGCCTCCCGAAGCTCACGATCCCGATCGTCATTTTTGGCGCAGCAAACGGCCTCAACATTCCCGGTTTCCTAACCATACTGACGGGCTACGCCCCTATCGAATACCGGGCAGCGTTCATGTCGATGAATGGTATGGTGCTGCGGTTGGGTCAGACCCTCGGCCCAATTCTGGCCGGTATTGTTGTAGTGGTTGTGGGGATCGCGGGGTCGTTCTATGCGGGGGCGGTGCTGGCGCTGGTAATGTTCGTGGTGCTGGCGATCTGGCTGAGGGCTGAGCCGGATCACGGCTGAAGTGCGCGGTTATATATAGGGGCGAGTAGTTAGCCGCTGAGTGACGTGGAGAACAGCAGGAATTGAGTTCCCCACCACACCCAACGGAAACCTCAGCGTAGTTCCGCGTTATTCCGCGGCAAATTCAGCTCCGACTTCTATTCACAGTTAGCCGCGGACGAACGCGGATGCTGCCTAAGGGGTAATGGGGCTCTGTCCCCATCCCCAATCTACAATCAGGGTTTTCTACCCGTTCGGCTTCTCCAACCTATAAACCCTTATCGACTCCATCCCGCTTCCGTCGCGCCATCGGCCGAGTATGTAGTCTGGCCCGATATCGAAGATCGTGAGGCTGAGCGGCGTCTCGACCGACCCGAGCAAGTGGTATGAGGAGTCGAATACGTTCCACACCGGTTGTTCGACGCCGAATGGACGGTGATCTGCGACCCACAGGTTGCCCTCCGTATCCACCATCATCGTCGAATAAGCCGGCATTGCATGGGGCCACGGCAGGGAGTCGAGCCGAGCTTCCCTTGCCGCGCGCTCGCGTGAGTGCACGTTTGCCAGACGAGCGTTTTTGTATCTGTCGATATGTGCCTGCGTAACCGGGGCATTTTCGCGCTGGAGGCGAATCAGTGCTTGGAGCGTATCGAGATTGCTGAATACGCTGATCTCGTAGCTGTCCTGCGTACCCACATACAGGCTGTTGCCACTCGTCGTGAGAATCGCGTTCCTGCCGAATGGCCGAGGATTCACGTGAACGATCTGGGTACGACCCGTGCGAAAGATCTGTTCGGAACCGGAGTAGGTGCCGAGTCCATTCAAGAAACTGCCATCCTCAGAGGAGTACCGGAACGCCATCGTGGGGCCACGCCTCAGCCCCTGAGGCGGATCCGGCTGCCCCTGCATTGCTCGTACCCAATGACGCGCCCCACGCACCACCAGCAGCGAGCTGTCGGCAAACACGCCGCTCACGGCGCCGGGTGGAGCTTGGAAGGTCATAATCAGGGAACTGGAGTGCTGGAGAGAGCCGTCGTTAGAGAGGATCGCCGTCCGCATGGTCGTGCCGTCGTAGGCCAAGACCGACTCGTCACCGAACCTCCCTATCCAAGCGAGGCTGGTGAACGTGACTCCACCCGAGCCGGCTCTACCGGCCGTCTGTAGGAACGAGCCGTTCGAATCGTACCAGCGCAACTCATGAGTTCCGTTGTTCGCCACAACGATGGTCCCGTCAGCATAACGCAAAGCGCCGACGAGTCTATCGAAAACGTAGTTCTCTCCGAGCGTCGAGTCTCCGATGCTCAGGGTTGGTGCCGCGGACACTGTCCAGCCTTCGTTTCCGCTCCAGGTCGGTCCAAAATTCTCAACGATCGTGACGCCGGCACTGTCACGAACCACTGGCGGCAGAGACGGCGCTGCGCCGCATCCCGTGGCGACGATCACGGTGGCAAGCAGATACCTTTTCATTTCTCTCTCCCGAAACGCAGGTCTGCGTCCTGTCTTGATCTCGAACGCGCGTGGTGGCCGCGCTAATACAAGATACACATGTGGATACGCACGTGACCCTACTACGAGTACATGCGATTGCGGGTCACTTGCCAACTTCACTTGGCCGCTGATTTACGCGGAGGGACGCGGACAACGCCAGGGACCATGTTTCCTCACCCAACCCAACAGAAGATCCGCGCCATCAGCGTTTTGCCGCGGCAAAATCTGAGATCACCCTCCCCGCTATCGCCAATCCCGCACTAGATTCCATTCGGACTTTCCTCACTCGATACCGAACATGAATCGCCAAGAAGCAGAGAAACGCGTCCGCGAACTGCACGCGGTTATTCGACACCACGACTATCTCTATTACGTCAAAGATTTGCCCGAGGTCGCCGACTCGGAGTACGACGTTCTCTTCGCTGAGCTAAAACAGCTTGAATCTTTGTACCCCGAGTTCGTCACGCCCGATTCCCCCACTCAGCGCGTCGGCGGAGCGCCGCTGGATCAGTTCGAGAAAGTGGAACACGTTGGGCCAATGCTGAGTCTCGATTCGGATCAGGCGGAGGATGCCTTGCGCCGTTTCGACGAGAGGGTCAGGAAGGGCCTCGAACGGGAGACAGTCGCCTACGTTGTCGAGCCGAAGCTAGATGGTGCCTCCGTGGAGTTGGTGTATGAGAATGGAAGCCTGACGAGAGCATCGACGCGTGGAGATGGGATGGTTGGCGAAGAGATTACGGAAAACGTGCGCACCATATCGTCTGTGCCGCTGCGACTGCGCGAGGAAAAAACGCCGCCCGCGCTCGCCGCGTTTCGAGGCGAGGTGATAATGCGTGTGGACGCCTTTGAGCAGCTGAACGAGAAGTTGCTTTCCGAAGGAAAAAAGGTGTTTGCAAACCCGCGTAACGCGGCCGCAGGTGCCTTGAGGCAGTTGGATCCGCGCATCACGGCCGCACGTCCGCTCGACATCTACGTGTACGATCTAATGGCGTTGGACGGATTGTTACCGAGCACTCAGCGGGAGGTTTTGGGAAGGCTCGCTGAATGGGGTTTACCGGTAAACGAACTTTCGCGCAGTGTTGAGTCCGTTGAGAACATCATCGAATATCACCGAGATCTGCTGGAGCGCCGCGACGATCTCGAGTACGAGATCGACGGCGTGGTTGTGAAGTTGGATAACCTCGCCGACCGCGAGGAGCTCGGCGAGACCGCGCACCATCCTCGATGGGCATTTGCATTCAAGTTCCCACCGCGCAAAGAGATCACTCGCATCCTCGAGATCGTGCCGAGCGTCGGCCGGACTGGAGTGGTGACTCCAGGTGCAATGATGCGGCCCGTGGAACTGGGTGGGGTGACGGTGAGCCGGGCGAACTTACACAACCGAGAAGAGGTAGCGCGCAAGGATATTCGCAAAGGGGATCTGGTCAGGGTGCAGCGTGCGGGCGACGTGATCCCTCAGGTTGTCGAGCGTGTGGACGAACCCGGCCGTGAGAGGGAGCCGCCGTATAAAATGCCGGAGCAATGTCCCTCGTGCGACAGTGCCCTCGTTGAGCGTGGACCGTTTACCCTCTGCCCGAACAGCTTCGGATGTACGGCTCAGCTAGCAGGGCGGCTCGAACACTTCGCTTCTCGGGAGGCTCTCGACATAGAAGGACTCGGTGAGGAAGCGGCGATGCTTTTCGTTAAGGAAGGTATCGTGAAACGCCTTCCGGATCTGTTTGACCTGAAGGCAGTCGACCTGATTCCACTCGAGGGCTTCGCGGCAAAGAAGGCGACGAATTTGATAGCGGCGATCGAGACATCCTCGACTGTCGAATTGCACCGCTTCATCTATGGTCTAGGTATCCCCGAAGTTGGTGCAACTGTGGCGAAAGATCTCGCTCGGCAGTTCGGGTCAATCGCGAGATTACGCGGCGCGTCCCGCGAAGAGCTGGAGGCAATCGACGGGATTGGGCCGAGGATCGCAGAGCAGCTCGTGACCTTCTTCGAAGAACCCCAAAACGCCTTTGTACTCGATGCGCTATTGGCTGGACGGGTGACGGTGAAGGGGGCGGCAACCACTGAATCTGCTGCGCTCGGCGGTTCCAAGTTTGTGTTCACCGGAGGGCTCGAGATCCTGTCGCGAGGCCAGGCAAAGGAATTGGTCGAGTCACTCGGTGCGCGTGTTGTGTCGTCAGTGAGCAAGGCGACGGATTATGTCGTGGTCGGTGCCGACCCTGGGTCAAAATACGAGAAGGCCAAAGACCTCGGTGTGAAGATCTTGAATGAGGCGGAGTTCGTGGAGTTGATGCGGGAAAACGGGGCGGAGGTTTAAGTGGACAACGTCTGGATCGCGCGTGCACTCAAGGACGTAGGAAGCCTGCTCGAGATACAGGGAGCGAACCCGTTTCGCGTTCGGGCATACGCGAATGCCGCGCGAACCATAAAAGACCACCCTGAACCCATAAGTGAACTGGTTTCCGAACGTGCCGATCTCACTCAGCTGCAGGGAGTGGGAAAGGAGATAGCGCGCCACATCGTGACTCTGGAAACGCAGGGCGAGACTTTGCTATTCCGTGAAGTCGCGTTTGATGTGCCGATCACCCTTCTCGAGATCACAAGGCTACCCGGGCTTGGCGCAAAAAAGGCCAAAACACTATGGCAAGAGCTGGATGTAACGAGCGTCGACGATCTGGATGCCGCGGCAAAAGAGGGACGCGTGGCCGGTTTACCAGGCTTCGCCGAAAAGACCCAGCAAAATATCATCAAGTCAATCGAGGAATATCGACAACGTCTCGCGTCGAACACCTTGGGTGAGGCAGACGTCGTGGTCCTGCCGCTGGTGGACTCTCTTCGGGAACACGCCGATGTCTCGGCTGCAGAAGTCACCGGGAACTACAGGCGCAGGACTGAAATAGTTTCGGACCTGCGGGTCTTGGTCGCCTGCGCAAATCCTGCGGCAGTGGTGCAGAGGTGTAGGGAATTCGCCGAGGTGCAGGGTGTGGGTGAGTTGGAGGACTCGTCTTGTTTGATATTCTTGCGAGGCGGAGTCAAGGTAGAGCTACGGTTCGTTGCCGAGGAGTCGTTCGCGGCATCGCTCCTGATTCTCACTGGCTCTGAAGGCCACATCACGCGACTCCGAAATCGCGCGGGCGAGCGTGGGATTCAACTTGCTGAAGCCGGCATGATCCCGCTGCAAGTGGAATCAGAGCCTGAGCAGCCTGCATCCTCTGCCCCCTCTGCCTCCTCTGCCTCCTTCGCCCTAGACGAAGCTCAAATCTACGAGGCGCTGGACCTGCCGTGGATCCCGCCGGAGCTGCGGGAGGACCGAGGGGAGATTCAGGCGGCCGAATCATCAGGCATTCCAAAGCTGATAAGAATCGACGACATGCGTGGCGACATGCATATGCATTCTACGTGGTCCGATGGCAGGGCGTCGCTCGAGGAGATGTTGGTTGGCTGTGTCGATCGCGGCTACGACTACTTCGCTATCACAGATCACAGCAAAGCCCTCGCGATGGCAGGTGGCCTGGACGCAAAGAAGCTCAGGCGGCAATGGGTCGAAGTGGAGGAGGTAGCGGCACGACACCCGGAGATCCGACTCCTGCGCGGTATGGAAGTCGACATCCTCGGCGATGGTCAGCTCGATCTGGAGGACGAACTTCTTGTAGAGCTGGACGTCGTGCTGATTGCCGTACACTCCCGGTTCAACCTGCCCGAATCCGAACAGACTGAGAGAGTCGTCAAGGCGCTTCAGCACCCTGAGGTGAACATCCTCGTACACCCCACCGGGCGGCTGCTCAATCGGCGGGGTCCGATCGCCCTCGACTTGAACGCAGTGCTCGAATGCGCGGCCGAGTTTGGGGTCGTCGTGGAACTCAACTCTCATCCCGATCGTCTCGATTTGTCCGACGAAAACCTGATGCTCGCCAAGGAACGCGGCCTGAAGGTCGTCATCAGCACGGACGCTCATAGGGTGCCCGATCTCGGACTTTTGCCATATGGGGTGGCCCAGGCGCGGCGGGCATGGCTGGAGAAGGATGATGTGCTGAATACTCTAGCATGCGACGAGATGCTGGGGGCGTTGGGAGGGCTGAAGGAGCGTTAGGTGGGTGCAGAGGTGCAGAGGGGCAGAGGTGCAGTCGGCAAGTGGAGCAAGACGCGGGAGTAGCGGGAGTGGCGGGAGTGGGGCACCCCGGACTCGCCAAGTTTCGCTGGGTAACTTCACGAGAAGATGAGAACCTAACCATGACTAGAATCGAAATGCGCTACCGCGGTCCCTATCGCGTAATCGGCGAGATTGAGCTGGTCGATCCGGATGGAAACGTTATCCCGACGGAAGATGAAGTGTGGCTGTGTAGGTGCGGCAACTCAGGAAACGCACCGTTTTGCGACGGCACGCACAAACGAGATCGGGAAGGGAACGGGGACGAGAGATACCCGCCAAGCCGTAGCAAATCTTAGCGATTCGCGCGCCCTACCACGCGGCTGCACCGCGATTTACCTTGCGTCGTGGTATTCAACCTTAAGTGCAATTTGACCAAGAGGTTACGGTGAAAATCGCTGTTTGTGTAAAGCGGGTACCCGATACCGAGGCCCGCATCAAAGTCGGTGGCGACGGCAAATCAATCGAGGAGAGCGGCGTCAAGTTCGTGCTCAATCCCTTTGATGAATACGCCGTTGAAGAGGCCCTCAAACTGAAGGAAGCGGCCGGTGGCGGTGAAATCGTAGTCATATCGCTCGGCACCGATGCCAACCAGGAAACGATGCGCACGGCGCTGGCGATGGGTGCCGATAAGGGCATTCTGCTGAAGGCGGAAGTGACTGCGCCAGATTCGCTGGCCGTGGCTAAAGCGTTAGCCGCCGAACTCAAAGCAGGTGAGTACGACCTGGTTCTTTTCGGCAAACTCGCGGTGGACGACGGTTGTCACGCGGTCGGCCCGATGGTGGCTGAGCTGATGGAGCTGCCGTGCGTCAGTTCGATCTCGAGCCTCGAGATTGCCGACGGCAGAGGGACTGCCGAGCGCGAGATAGAAGGCGGCATCGAGGTGGTAGAGTTTTCGTTGCCCGTGATTCTAACGACCGAGAAGGGGCTCAACGAGCCTCGTTACCCGGCGCTCAAGGGCATCATGATGGCGAAGAAGAAGCCGTTGGAGACAAAGGAAGTCACGCTGGAGGGGAGCGGTGTGGAACTCACGGCGTTGGCTTATCCGCCGGAGCGTAAGGAAGGTCGGATAGTAGGTGAGGGTCCTGATGCGGTTCCGGCTCTCGTTGATGCACTCAAGAACGAAGCGAAGGTGCTCTGATGGCTGCGATACTGGCTGTACTAGAACAGCGAAACGGCGAAGTTAAGCGTGTCTCTCACGAGGTTCTGAGCGCCGCGCGCTCGTTAGCGGACGGAATGGGGGCGGAAGTTCACGCTCTGGTGATCGGGCCTGGCGGAACGAACGTGGACGGGCTTGGTGCGTTCGGAGCCGACAAGGTACTCGTCGCCGCCGACGACAGTCTGCAGCTGTACCAGGCTCATCGTTACGCCTATATCGCGGCCAGCGCCGCGGGCGACTGCTCGGCGGTTTTGATTGCCGGCACCTCTATGGGTCGGGACCTGGGCCCGCGAATAGCTGCAAGAATGGGAGCCCCGTATTTCAACGACGTGAAGAGCCTGGAAGGTTCCGGCGAGATTTCGATCACTCGGCCGATGTATTCGGGGAAAGCGATCGCTACGGTCAAGATCACGGCGTCACCGTGCGTGTTATCGGTTCCGCCCAACGCATTCGCTCCGGTCGAAGCAGGTAAGGCTGGTGCTGTCGAGGAGGTGGCAGTACCTGAGGCCGTTGAGCCGGCACGTGCAACGACCGTGAACGTCAAGGAACCTGAAACGGCGGTGCTCGATGTGTCCGAATCAGCCATCGTCGTGTCAGGCGGGCGCGGGATCAAGGAAGAGAGCGACTTCAAGGTCGTCGAAGAGCTGGCCGCAGCCTTGAACGGTGCTGTTGGCGCGTCTCGAGCAGTAGTCGACAACGGCTGGCGATCTCATTCCGAGCAGGTTGGACAGACTGGAAAGACCGTGAGTCCGAACCTCTATATCGCGCTCGGCATTTCTGGCGCGATTCAGCACCTGGCCGGCATGCGTGGCTCAAAGGTCATCGTGGCCGTCAACAAAGATCCCGATGCTCCCATCTTCAAGGTTGCAGATTATGGGATCGTGGGCGACGTGATGGAGGTTGCGCCCAGGTTGACTGAAGAGGTCAAGAAGCTAAGCGAGGGTTGATTGTGACACGCAAGTCGATAACACCCGCCGAGTTCCAGCAGTCGCTGCCCCAGGACGCGCTTATCGATTCGTCCCCGCCTGACGAAGAGCGCATCGATATGGACGCTCTCTTTGTTGGGGGAGGGCCGGCAGGCTTGGCCGGAGCTTTGATGCTCGCTCGCCTGATCCAGGAGGACAACGAGAAGGGCGATGGACTCGGTGAGGTGAGTATCGGCGTGCTCGAAAAGGCGGGGGCACTGGGTGAGCATTCATTGTCGGGAGCGGTCGTGAATCCTCGGCCGTTCCGGACCCTGTTCCCCGACCTGAAAGACGACGATCTCCCGTTCGGGATGCCGGTCACTGGCGAGTCGGTGTATATGCTCAGAAAGAAACGGGCGATACGTATTCCGACACCTCCGTCAATGAAGAACCACGGCAACTATGTAGTGTCGGTCTGCGAGTTGGTGCGCTGGCTGGGGGAAAAGGCGGAAGAGGCAGGCGTCGACGTCTTCGCGGGATTCCCAGCAGGCTCGCTACGCGTTGAGGGTGAGAAGGTCGTCGGCATCAAGACGGTAGCAACCGGGCTCGACCGCGACGGCAACCCGGGTTTCAACCACATGCCCGCCAGCGACATCTTGGCAAAGGTCACCGCGCTCGCCGAGGGCTCGCGTGGTATGCTGGCTTTGGCCTACATGGACTGGCAACGCATCAAGGCCGAAAACCCGCAGATTTATGCACTCGGCGTCAAAGAGCTGTGGGAGACGAAGAAGCCACTGGACAAAGTCATCCACTCTATGGGTTGGCCGCTCCCGAACAGCGCGTTCGGCGGGAGTTTTATGTATCCGCTGGAGTCGAACGTTGTGTCTCTGGGGTTGGTCGTAGGCCTCGACTACCGCGAAACAAATATCGACGTGCACGAAATGCTGCAGGAGATGAAGCTGCATCCCTTGTTCAAGCCGTATCTGGACGGCGGAGAAATGATCGAGTGGGGCGCGAAGACCATCCCTGAGGGCGGTTACTACTCAGTGCCGTCACGTCGCTCGGGTCATGGTGTCGTGATACTTGGCGATTCCGTCGGTTTGGTCGACGTGCCGTCACTCAAGGGCGTGCACTACGCAATGCAGTCTGGCATCTATGCGGCGCAGGCGATTTTCGGTGCGTTGAAGGCGGACGACGCGTCGGCCAGGGTCCTTCACAAGTACGATCGGCTATTGGACGATTCGTACATCATCAAGGATCTCCATAGGACGCGGAACGTGCGGCTGGCCTTCAACAAGGGCTTTTATCGAGGCTCGATCAAGGCCGGGCTTATGACGATGACCGGGGGTCGGTTCCCGGGCAAGAAGATCAAGATGGAGCCCGACGCCGACGTGTCGAAGAAGGTCGTCAAGTCGAAGTCGTTTGCTCCCGACGGCACACTCACGATCAGCAAAGTCGATGCGGTCTACAAGTCGGGCAACATCACCCGTGACGACATCCCCTGCCACTTGATCCCGCAGGAAGATGTTGACGCTGAAGTTGCCGAGTTCTACTCACATCTCTGTCCCGCCGCAGTGTATGAAGTCGAGGACGGAAAGCTCACCATCAACCCGCCCAATTGCGTGGACTGCAAAGCCACGGATGTGTTGGGACCACGGTGGACGCCACGAGAGGGTGGAGCAGGGCCGGCGTATAAGAGGATGTAGGCGCGGGAAGCACCGTCTACCGCAGTATCCGCGGCTCCCTGCCAATTCGCTCCAAGCCGCTGCGTGCAGTCTCAACCCACGACTGTAACTTGGGATCTGCATCATCCCATAGTTCCAGCAGACGGGAATAGTACTCAGCTGCCTTTTCCACATCTTCGTGAGATTCATAGATCTCGCCTAGCCGCTGGTACGCGTGCGCGAGATGCCCACCATCGTACCAGAGGTCATATGATGGGAGTTCTGTGAAGCGCTCGTACAACACCCGAACCGAGTCCTCCTGGCCCAGTTGATCGTAGGCCCGTGACAACCACGGAGACGCACAGGTTGCGCACGTGTTCCCCTCATCGAACTGCCGCAAAACAGCGATTGCGTCTTCGAGCCGACCTTCTGTCAGCGCGATGACTCCGCGCGCGCCGTGGCCCCATATTTCGGCGTCCTCGCTGTGGTCAGCGTCCGGCGTTGCCTCGAACTCGGCGATCAATGCCTTTGCGGTTTCAGGCGCACCGGCCGCAGCGAACGCCAGAGCAAGCTGGCCGTACGGCCGGTCCAGTGGAGGTAGATCTTCCAGGGGATGCAGAGCCAGCGCCGCGTTCAACAAGCGAAGTGCTCGTGGCTCATCATCGAGTAACAGACGCTCGACCACCGCGCGGCGTGCCGTACGAGCCAGATATTGGCCATGCAGTCCGCGCGCACTGCTGATTTCGAGCGTTCGCTCCCAGCGGCGACGGGCTGACAAAAGCTTTCCTCTAAGCGCGTCGAGATGTCCCCACCATTCGTACGCAATTGCCTCCCAGAAGACCGTTCCTCGTTGGTCGGCCAGCAGACCCTCAGCGAGAACGTCAGCGCTGTCGTAATCCTGCCGCATCGCCGCGTTGAGCAGAAATGCAAGCTTGACCTCCGGGTTATCGGGAAAGCGCTGCTCAAAGCGGCGGGCAATCACATCGGCCGAGTCGAACAGCTCTTGTCTTCCCAAGGCAATGGAGAGGTTGGAGAAGTAGAGTCTAAGTGTTGAATCGACCGCCAGTGCTCGTCCGTAATAATCGGCGGCAC
>JBDHHK010000088.1:0-17684 GCA_039589395.1 Gemmatimonadota bacterium | reverse complement strand
CTCGAGCTCTCTCTCGCGGCCGCGGTTCTACTTGCTGCTGGTTGGAGTTTTCGCGGCCGTCGCGCTGGCCCTGGCAGCCGTGGGGTTATACGGCGTGATCGCACACTCGGTGAGTCAAAGGACTCGCGAGATCGGTGTACGAATGGCCTTGGGTGCCGGCAGCACCAATGTGAGAACGATGGTGATTAGGCAGGCAATGATGCCTGTGCTGCTCGGGGTCGTCGCGGGAATTGCTGGTGCGGTGGCGCTAACCAGAGCGCTGGCGAGTCTACTCTACGGTATGAATGCCGTGGACCCGCTCACCTATTCGGGTGTCGTTGCCATTCTGGTACTGGTGGCTGCGTTTGCCTCCCACTTTCCGGCGCGACGAGCGAGTCAGGTGGATCCGATACTCGCGTTGCGGTACGAGTGAGAGTCTGCGTGGCGCGGCCTCCAATTACAGAGGCCGCGCTCTCTAAAGGCTACTCCTAGTTCCCGCCGGATAGTATCTCATCAAAGTTGGGGTTGTGTTCGCGAGCAAACTGGATTGCTTCGTGATCGGGCGGTAGCTGGTGATAGTAGAAGACGCTTCCTTCAGACATTTCCTGATTGAGTTGCTCCGCCAGTGCCCTTATGTCCGTCGTGTAGGACTCGTAGTCCAGGCCCTCTTCGAACTGCTTCACTATGTAGAGAAATGCGCCTTCCGGAAACGGTGCTTCCCAGCCGGTCGGAGCATTCGACCCAAAATGAAAAGTCGAACCAGCTTCCATCACTTGTCTCTTCCCTTCACTACACAGCACCCACCGTCCGCTCACCGTGAAAACCAAGCTTTCCGTCGGATGCGGGTGCTCGGCGAGGAACATCCCCGGCTCGAGTCTGATATAGAACGACCTTATACTTTCGCCAAACAACAGTGGGCCGAAGTTCCCTTCGTGAGTGAAGGTGTTGCTCAGGGATTCCAAGCCCGCATACACATCCGGAATTATCTCAACATTGATAGCATGTTGGATGTACTCAGGTGCAAAATCGGTTGCCTCGACGACCGTTGCGTCGAGTATCGTTCCGTCATGCTGGTGAGCTTCCCCCGGACCGTGTGTGTGTCCGTCATCTGCTTCATCCATTGCCTCTTGAGCGCACGCCAAGAACAGGCTCCCGGCGATCAACAACACAACTCTTCTTCTCATAGGTGCTTCTCCTTCTTACGGGAGTAAAGAGACTGTCGAGCTTAGGGACATGCTGGATCCACGATTAGGCCTTCATATATTGGGTCAGCATAATTGCCGCCGTTTTCGTATTCCGCATTCCATACCTTTTCACCGTCCACAAGTCTATAGAGAAAGGGGCTCAACAGGAGTCTCTCTCGATGCCACCGCCCCTCCCTGCCTTCGAAGATCTCCACAGACTCGCCGTACCCCATGAGGCCGGGGACATTGTTGCCGGAGCCTTGTGGACACACATCGAGACCCTCATGCGACACGTTTATGAGCTTATGCCCCATTTCATGAGCCATTGTGCGCCGCGTAGGCCGCGATCTCTGAAAAGAAATCACACCTCTTAGACGACTCGGAATGCGATCGGCGAACAAATACGGCGGGAAGGAGATCGCAGAAGTCGGTGAGGTGACTTTCACCCATTCATTGTCTTCGTCCCTCTCGAACCATCCCACGGTCAGGTCAGATAGGGGAATGATGTAAATGGTTCGCTCGGGGTCTTCTTCGTTGGCCAAAAACGAATTGAGGATATTCTCCAGACGGTCCGGTAACACTTCCTGTTCGTAATCCATCGACTCATAGAAGTCCAACTCCATATCCGCTGTGGGTTCGTTCGTCGACTCGCCAGACGCCATCCCCACCCAAGTGTCCGGATAGTCGACTTCGTATGCCTTTAGCAGGTTCAGTTGCACACCGTAGTTGCGGTATATGTCATCGGCCGTGGTGAATTCTTCTTTCAGTTCATCCCAAGTCACCTCGGTGTTGTCTGTGCTGAAGATCACGACGTCGACCGTGAGCACGCCCTCTTCTAGATGCTTGTTGAGACCGGAGATGTTTTGTTCACCGATGAACTCGACCGTCTCAGACGGTTCGACTTCTCTCGTGCACGAATAACCCACTACGGCCACAGCAACTACCACGAACAGCGCTGCAATTGATGATCGTCTCGAACTCATCGGCACCTCAATCAACGGAGTATGGTGTTAGCCGGCGGTCGCTCGGAAGAATGCTCAACTCGGCACCCATCGCGGCTGCCGAGATGGAATGGAGGATCGGCAGTCGATCAAACAATTTACGTCGATGGTCTCGCATTGTGGGATGCCGGCATGGCTTTGAGATCGATTTATGAGCAGGTTTCTGGGGTCCGGTGTCGAGAACAAAACCAAACAAAGCAATCAACTATGGAAAGCGCCATTGTACGAAACCTACAACCGGAATTTTCGCCCGTCGCCCTTGCGGTAGGATTCGGCTAATTCGGGTTTGCGCGATCTAGCTGTTGAGGTGCCTGAGTATACCCGAGGCGATCTTAGGAAAAGGAAGGAATCCTAATGTTCAAAGAGTTGGAACATATCAACTCACGTCCAAAACCGTGGGAGTTCTATACCGCAAAGGAGCTGTGGGCGGAAGAGCATACATCGCAGAAGATGCTGGAGTACCACCTGAACGATGCTGTAGACCTATCATCACGCAACACAGAGTTCGTCGATCGGTCAACGGAGTGGATAGTCTCGCGATTTGGCGTGGACGTGAACACAGCAGTTGCTGATTTCGGTTGCGGGCCCGGCCTGTATACAACTAGGCTGGCAAAGACAGGTGCCGACGTAACCGGCATAGACTTTTCCGAACGATCGATACGGTACGCGCGACAGGGGGCTGATCGAAAAGGTTTGATGATTGAATATGTCAATGAAGACTATTTGGCGTTCGACACCGACCAGAGGTTTGACCTAGTCACGATGATCTTTTGCGACTTCTGCGCGCTAAGTCCGGCCCAGCGCAAACATCTGCTCGAGAAGTTCCACAGGCTCCTGAAGAAAGATGGATCAGTACTACTAGACGTGCACTCGCTCAACGTATTCGACCAAAAAGAGGAGTCCGCAACATACGAGCTGAATCAGCTCGACGGGTTCTGGTCGCCGAACCCCTACTACGGATTCCTCAACTCATTCAAGTATGAAGAGGTGAATGTCTTCGTAGACAAGTACACGATCGTCGAAGAATCGAAGACACTGACAGTGTACAACTGGATTCAGTGTTTCAGTCCCGAATCGCTCGCGATCGAGTTCGAGGAGACTGGGTTCAAGATCGAGAACTTCTTCGCCGACGTCGCGGGCACCGCTTTCACGGAAGATTCCGATGAGATTGCAGTGGTAGCCACGAAATCAGATTGAACGGAGCACCTCTCCCACCCGTCGCAAACCGCCTGCTCTTAGCTGATATTTCTAGCTCCAATGCAGTCCATGACACTCGACTGGTTCAACATCGCAGCCCTGCTGGGCGCCACACAGGGATTCTTTTTGACCGGGGTCCTTGCCACGCAGCGCCGTAATCGGATTGCGAACCGTCTCCTGGCTGTCGCGGTATTCGTCTTCTCAATACAGATGATTTCCGTCGTCTACCACGCGGTCGAGTTCGAGCAGGTGTTCCCACACTTCTTCGGCGCTGCGTATCCAATGGCCTTCCTCTACGGTCCGCTCATCTACCTCTACTCCGTAGGTGCGAGCGACCGTGCTCGACAGCTTCGGAAGTGGGATGCAGTGCATTTCCTTCCCTTCGCCCTCGTGGTGCTGGCCGGCCTGCCCATTTACCTCATGAGCGGCACGGAGAAGATCGAGTTCTACCATCAGCTACAGCTGGGCATACGTCCACCGTGGGTGATAGTCGCAGACACACTGAAGTACGTATCCGGAATCTGCTACACCTTTGCGACTATCTCCTTCCTGCGGCGACACCGAGTCCAGGTAATGGACAGCTACTCGTCAACCGAGCGAGTAAACCTGAAGTGGCTCCTGCATCTAGCATCGGCAGGAGCGGTCATCTGGTTAGTGGCGTCACTTTTCCACGTCGGCGAGTTACTCTCGCTGCCCATCAGCCGAAGCCAAGACGACGTCGTAGCGTTGGCAATCGCCGTGCTCGTTTACGGCATCGGCTACAGAGCATTGCGCCAGCCTGAGGTGTTCAATGTGGCCACGGGTGAGTTTCCCACCATTTCCGGTCACGAACCTCCTCTGCAGATATCGACTCAGGAAGACTGCTCGACGGCGACGGCTAGGCCTACGTTGGAGGATCCACCTCGTTATGAACGTTCGGGCCTGAGAAACACCGAGGCAGCCCTTTTGAAGGACGCCCTGCTGAGCGCTATGGAAAACGATCGACCGTACAACAATTGCGATCTCACCCTACCAGATCTGTCGGAGAAGCTAGACACCACTCCTCACAAACTCTCAGAGGTACTCAACTCTCAGCTAGGTCAGAACTTCTACGACTTCGTCAACGGGTACCGGGTGCGGGAAGTCCAGCAACGACTTGCCGACGGCAAATCCCAGGCTTTGACTCTGTTGTCGCTGGCGTTGGACGCAGGATTCGCGTCAAAATCGACGTTCAACAGCGTATTCAAGAAACTCACCGGTCAAACACCATCGGCCTACAGACGCTCCCTCGAATCCAAGAAGGGATCAACAGCCTCACTCGGCTAGACATTCAGTCCAATCCAATCGGCCAATTCGTCCAATCCGACCGGCTCGGACGACTAACTCCCTTCCAGCCCCTATCCTGATCGCGCAGCAGGCAATCCAAGCCAGCTGCGATTGAACCTAGATGGAGGTAGATCAATGCAGTTCAAGCAATGGGCGCCAGTGACCCTAGTCTTACTGGTGGCATGTGACGACATGATGGACCCCGGCGAACCCGGGTATCTCGTCCCGATGACGGTGGCTGAGGACGCAAGCATACCGGCGATCGACATGAACGGATCGCGGTTTCACATGGAGACGTTTGGGAATCCAACTGATCCAGTGATCATATTCCTGCACGGAGGGCCGGGAGGTGACTACCGCTCGATGCTGCCTATGGGGCAGCGATATGATGGCTATTCACTGGCCGACGATTTTTTTCTGGTCTTTTGGGACCAGCGGGGGTCGGGGCTCTCACAACGTCATGACAAAGACGTGCTGACGATCGACGTCTACACAAACGATCTGAACGAGCTCGTGAACCGTTATGCGCCTGGGAGGCAGGTGTTCCTGATCGGCCATTCGTGGGGCGGAATGTACTCCACTCGGTATATCAACGAACACCCAACTCGCGTTGCTGGAGCAGTCCTGATCGAACCCGGCCCTCTCGACGGCCCGACATTCGAGAGCATCAAAGACGAGATGTTCGATTTCAACCTAGGCGCCGAGTGGCTCAACGACTGGGCTTGGAACAGCCAGTTCCTCTCACCCGACGATCATGCAAGGATGGACTACGAACGGATGCTCGGACTAAAGGACTCACAGCCACGCTACCACCAGCGCATGGACGAAAATCCAGCGCCGTTCTGGCGACTGGGCGCGGCCGCGAGCAAGTACCTAAAGGAAGATGGCGACAGCGATTCGGGGATAGCGGTATACGACTTCACCGACCAACTGTCTGCGTACCTAACTCCTGTTCTGTTTATCACCGGCTCACTCAACGAGGTGATCGGAGAAGAGTTTCAGCGAGATCAGATGCACAATTATCCGGTCGCGTCACTTGTGGTTGTCGATAACGCGGGTCACGATCTCGAATGGACCCACACGAGAGAGGTGCTGTTCCACGTTCGTGCGTACCTCGACGAGCTGGAAGGAGGAGTTTCATGAAACGGCTACAACAATCAGCAGCGATCGCGCTCGTACTCGCATCACTGCTTTTCGATGACATTTCGGCACAGTGGAACATTGCTCGGTTTGACACTAGGCCCAATCGGATCTACGCCACGTTCGGATTGGATCCAGCCTTCTTCCCGGCCGTGGGCTACTCTAGGGTCACATCGTTCTTTGGCCATAGCGTTCAGCTTGGCATCGACGCCGGCGTGGTTGCGGCAGAGTTGGATAGGCATGACTTTCGCGGTCGGCTGCACTTGCTCACTTCAATAATGAGCTGGCGTTCCCTGCACGTGACTGGAAGCACCGCGTTGATCGCGCGCGGAACCGACAACTCGATCTATCGCGGCTACAATTTTGGCGCTGATGTTTCTGCTTCCCTGGGCGTCTACCGAACCGGATGGTTCTTGGCGGCTGAATGTGGCTTCGACAAATCAGGCGCCACTCACATAGAACACTCAGATTGGTATCGAACGTATTTCTTTCCCGACGCCCAGGACGGATGGTATCGTAACCCAGGCGGAACTATACATTATGGCCTATCTGCCGGAGTCACAATCGGCAAGTCAGAGCTGATGGCCCGTTTCGGACAGCTCCGTACGGAAGACCTCAATGAACTAACCCCGCCGATGTACGTGAGTATTGGACTGGGGTTCTCATTCTGAGCGCCAAACGCGCGAGGGCCACGAGCCCTCGCGTGGCCCTCGGCATTGTGCGCTGACATTCAGGCATAGAGGATTACAGGCAATGGAAACACACAGAACGAAAAGGACTGGTGGATGCGTACTTGCCGACGGATTCAGTGTCTGGGAAAAGACCTTTGCTCAGCTTTCTTTCTGGGCCATGGGAATTGCAGGTACCGTCGGTATCGTGCTCGCCGATTGGCCCTGGGTTTTGCCCTATGTGGCGGTATACTGGTATGGGGTGCCGGGACTTGTCATGAGGCACCTGAATTGTCCACGGTGTCCGCATCTCTGGGAGTACGGCGACTGCCTTCAGGCACCTGTGGCGCTGACCAGGTGGCTGATAAAGGAAAGAAAGCCCCCTACATACGCGACGTCGGAGAGGTTCCTTTTCTACACGATTTTCCTTCTCATCCCCACCTATCCAATATTCTGGCTGGCGTCGAACACGATACTTCTTACCATATTCGCTATCGGCGCAGTCATGTGGTATTCAGGTCAGCTCTTTTACTTCTGCAAGCGGTGTCGGGTATCTGAATGTCCCTTCAATCGCGTCGCCTCGGCAGCATAGACGACCAAAGCACCAAGGTTGAACAGGAATAAATGCTATGGAGGAAACAATGGCAGGCAGAGGCTTTCAACTACTCAGATTGAGTTTTGCGATTGGGACCGTCGGAGAATGAACACCAACGTTGCGAAACCCGCCAGGGTGGCCATCATCGGGGCAAGTGGAACGTACGGGACGGGGATACTAGCCAGGGCTGAAGAGATCGGTGTCGAGGCGGTGGTGGTCACGCGTTCTCCTCACAAGTTCAAAACGGTTCAGCGAACCACTACTGTGGTCGACGCACTGCTCGATGAAGAGGAAAAGCTAAAAGCCGCATTCACCGGCTGCGATGGCGTCATCTCTGCGCTCGGCGACGATAGAAAGAGGCGTCCGAAGACGATGTACCTCCCTCACGTCTGGAACGCCATGAAGGCTGCCGGCGTGACCAGGTACATCGGCATGGGCTCCGGACCAATGTTGATGCCAGGCGAGAAACTGTCAGGCATATTCCAGCACACCGTGTTTCCCCTCGTGTGCGTTTTGAAGTTCTTCGGCATAGACATGCTGGAGCAAAACGAGTGGGAGCGCGACAGCCTGCTCTTGGGCAAGAACGGCGCGGATGGAATAACCTGGGTGATAACACGACCGGTTCGACCAACGAAAACGCCCTTTGTTGGAGCATACGTGCATAGGGATAAGCGCGGCCCGATGAACTGTTCGATCTACGACCACGGTGATTTCTGCCTGTATTGCGTGGCGTCGAGCGAATGGGATAGCCTTGCGCCACATGTCAGCTCAGGTCCGCAACCGAGGTAGAGGCAAAAGAGGTAGGTGACAGCATCACCGCCGATGCTGGCGACTCAAGACGTCGGCTTCATGTGCCTCCGAAACCACCCGAGGGTGCCAACCATCTTCGCCACGTGATGGCTCGGTTGCCGCCGAATGCCGTGTGGCTCGCCGGGTACGCGCACCAGAACCGTCTCCACCCCTAACATCTTGAGGGCCTTGAAGTACTGCTCGGATTCCGACATCGGCGTCCGATAGTCCTCTTCTCCAGTCATGATCATCGTAGGTGTTGTGACGTTCTCCACAACCGATAGCAACGATCGCGATTCATAGTGATCCACGTTGTCCCACGGCAATCCCGGGAACCAGTACTTAACTGAGTACGGCGCCATGTCGGCGGTGAGGTTGAAGCTGTACCAGTTGATCACAGGGTACCAAGAAACTGCTGCGCGAAACCGATCGGTGTGCCCGATGACCCAGGCCGTCAGCACACCACCGCCGCTCCCACCCACGACGTATAGGTGCTCGTCATCGATGAAACCCCGTTCGACAACTGCATCAACTCCAGAAAGGAGATCGTGGAGGTCGTTGCCCGGGTACGAGTGGTGAATGGCGTTTCCAAACTGCTCACCATAACTCGTACTGCCACGCGGGTTAGCATAGAGCACGACGTTGCCCTGGGCCGCCATGAGCTGTTTCTCGATATCGAACCGCGGTCCGTAAGCGGCGAAAGGCCCGCCATGAATCTCCAGAACAAGCGGGTATTTCCGCGTCGGATCGAAACCAGGTGGTTTGATGATCCAACCCTGAATCCGCAAACCGTCATATGAGGATTCCCACCAGATTTCTTCCACGTCTCCGATCGACTTGTTTTCGAACACGTCGTCGTTGATGCCCGTCACCGGTCGTGCATCACCTCCATCGATCACTGCCACGTCACTCATCTGATTGGTAGTCGAGAAAGAGTACGCGATATCTCCGTCCTGAGAGTAGGAAAAGGTCCCGCCACCACCGTATGCCGATCCGGTCCCACCAAGGTTTTCGGCAATGACACTGTATGACCCGTCGAGCGAGAACAGCGCCAGCTTGTTCTTGCCCGCGTCTTCGTACATCGCGTACACGCCGCGAGAATTCGGTGCCCACTGCGCACCTTCGACGCTGCGGTCGAGTGCCGCTGACAGGCGACGGGGCTCGCTGCCGTCGCGGTTCATGAGATAGAGATAAGTGTTCTGATATCCCTGCTCGCGATCGTCGTAGCCCAGGTATGCGATGAACCTGTTGTCGGGAGAAACCACAGGAGCATCGTCGGGTCCGCTACGGCGGGTGAGCTGCCTGGCCTCTCCGTCGGCTACGGAGATTTCGTAGACGTCGGTGTTCGCCGCCCAGACTCGATCTCCGGACTCGCGGTTTGAGGAAGCGATCAGGAATTCACCATCAGGTGACCAATCGAAAAACGCTCCGCCAATCCCGATACCGCCGTAGTGGAAATCGCCACCGGAGACCTGACGTGCTGTTCCGCCTGACGCGGGAACGACGAACAGGTGCATGTAACCGTGCGGCAAATATCCAATCTGATCGAAGCGGTAGACGAGGCGATTGATGACGCGCGCGGGTTCCGCCCACTCCGCGCCATCGGGCCTTGCAGGCATGCCCTCGATTTGCGGCGCCTCAGTAGGCACTAACTTAGCGAACGCTATCCGTTCTCCATCCGGAGACCAAGCGAGTCCAGCCGGTTCCTCAGTTACATTGGTGATCTCACTCGTGATACCCGATTCCATCCAACGGACGTGGATCTGTATCTTTCCGCCGCGATCCGAGAGGAATGCAAGGCGCGTCCCGTCGGGTGACCAGCGCGGCGAGCCGTCGTCGTACTTGCCTGTGGTGAGCGGTCGATGATTCGAACCGTCGCTGTTGAGTATCCACAGGTTCGAGTGGCGACTGTCTGTCATAACATCGGCAAAGCGGCGCACGTATACGATCCTTCCACCGTCTGGAGAGATCTGCGGATCCGCAGCGAATTCGAGATTGAATATGTCGGACGGCTCCAAAGGTTGCCCCTGCGCGTGGCAAGGCTGCATCACCACCCCCAATGCACCGAAGGTCATTAAAGCCCATCGTAAAGACAGCATCGTAAACTCCTTTGCGATCGCCGCGTAGGATCCATCGAGAGGCCAAGATACGGTTCTGAAAACGAGGTGGCTAGGGCGATACTGACGAAGACACCTCGGTTTTTCTGGACACTCCCGGCCAATGTCCACATACTTGGCTCAGAACAATGATGAAGGAACAATACATCATGCAGAATCGAATCATATTCCTGTTGGCAGTCACAGCATCCCTGTTTGCGTGCACCTTGGCGCACGCACAGGAAGACGAAGACCTGAAGGAGTGGAACAATCGGATTCGCCGGGAGAAATTCGACCTAATCCTCCCTGAGGTTTTGAGAAACAACGACGTCGACATGTGGATTCATGTGATGAGAGAGGCCATACCCGATCCCTTTGGTGCGGAAGAGTTCGGAAGCACCTCCGGTGTATTTGTGTTCACCGATCGGGGCGGCGACCGGGTCGAGCGCGCCGTTCTGGGACGTCGCTGGGGAGATTCGCACGCGGGCGAAACCTGGCGTGTACACTGGACTACGAGACTGGTCGAGGAATGCGACTGCTACGATATCGTCGACGATGCGGTTCTCGTGCGGCAGCCTCCCGGTGGTCCCGAGACTGAATACGACTACAGGTTCGAGGGGCTCAGAGAGTTCGTTCAAACGCGTAACCCCGAGAGGATCGCTCTGAACTTCAAATACGAGTTAGGCCCCTACCCCACCACGACTAGAGCACAGGACGGGCTTTCCCATACCGACTACCTCCTTTTAGCAGACGAACTCGGCGAGGAATACACGAGCAGAACAGTCTCATCCGAACATGTGATGATGGACTACATCGCTAGGAAGGTGCCGAGTGAAATCGAGCTACTGAAGAAGATTCGTGCAGACGAAGACGAACGTATCAGGAGAGCGTTCGCCGAAATCGTTCCGGGCACAACTCGAAATCGCGACGTGGGAGTCACAATCTTTCGTCGCAGAGGCACGGGTGTATCGCAGCGAGGTCGTACTCCCGGCCACGTGAACGTAGTGATTCAGGGAGGTGACATCGTTGCCTTTCCGAGCCAGGGAACGTTTGCCTATGTGCTCCGTGATGGAGAAAATGAACCACCCGAGGACATTCAAAAGCTTTGGGCGACGTACAAAAGGGTTGATGAGATACTGGCCGAGGCAATAAGAGCAGGCATCACACCGCGCGAAATAGTCACCAACTACTCAGCAAAATTCGAAGAAGAGGGGATCATCCTGAGGGACGGACAGTTGCACCTCTTCGACGTAAGAAACGATTTCGCCGAGTACACAGCAGGTTTTGACCCGGATAAGGCTCACCTCAACATCGACTGCCACGCCATGGGCAAAGGTGCCCGCGAGAGAAAGTTCGAGAATTACTTTGGACCCAGGATCGGATCAAACGGCCCCGAATGGATGTGGGACATTCCACTTCCAACCATTCACCACCTCGTCCTGGAGTATTTCATCTATATGCCCTGGCCTTCCAGCGAGTTTGAAGACCAATATCTTTTCTGGTGGAATCATGAGCAGGTGCTGGCCACCGAGAATGGAGTCGAGTATCTGTCTCCACCGCAGGAGGAGCTATATCTGATTCGATGATGGTGGGATCGGAACCCCATCGTGTTTTCCCCGGTATTAGATGTGATCGCGCGTTGCTGAAGCCCTATACGCGTCTGGAGAAAACCATGAAGAAACTGCCATCGGCGGCGATCTGGGTGATATGCTCGGCCATCGTGTTTGTCACGGCCTGTGCCGCGAAAACTCAGAACGGGCCCGGAGGAACATCGGGTCCTCGAGACCGGATCACCGCAGCCGAGCTTGCCGAAGTCGATGCGGTCGACGCGTACACCGCCGTTCAACAGCTGCGTCCGTTATGGCTGCGCGCGAGGGGAGCGGCATCGTTTTCAGAACCGATGGGGAGTCTGCCCACGGTATACGCTGACAACATGCGTTTGGGCGACGTCGGCACATTGCAGACGATCCCGCTCGCCGAGATCGCGGAGATCCGCTACATCAGCGCCTCTGACGCAACCACTCGATGGGGAACCGGAGTGGTCGGTGGTGTGATCGAAGTGATACGCAAGAGGGAACGCACAAAAGGCTAACCCGCCGACCCATCGAACATCCAGCCCATGATCCACCATCGTTCACCATCATTGAACAGGGTGATGGTATTCACACCACGGGTATAAGGTTCGCCCCCCTGTTCACGAGCGGTGGCGTAGCTGCTCCATACGTGCACCATACTCCCCGACCGCTGGATTACGCGATCGGTTTCCCACTCCCAGAAGCCCTCTGCTCGAGGTGCGTTATCGCCGTAGAATCCGTCGAGCGTCATAACGTTGACGAACGGCGTACCTGCGGAATCCACGTTGGCAATGGCAACCCACGCCTGCGGGTGATGTAGAGAGCGATCGCGTTCCTGATCCTGACTTTCGCCGGCCGGACCGGAGACCACTTCGTAGTACGCGGCGATGATACCATCGATGGTAGCCACGTCCTCCGCGCGCGGCTCCGGCCGAATTACTGCCTTCGCTTCCTGCGTGGCAGGCACAGCATCGCCCTCGCCACATGCGGCAACGCCGAACAGCAGTGCTACACCGAACACGCCAAAGACAACCATGCGGATATCCGCCTCGAGCCTACGTATCCTGTCCATCATGATTCGACTCCCCACCGATTGTAGCGTTAGCCTACCACCTGCCCCCACGCCCCTTCCAGTATCCATCTAGGACCCGAATGAACTCTGCCGCCGACAGGTCTTCTCCACGTCTCCATGGACTGTAGCCTATCCAGCAATGCCGCTTCCTGCGTCCGTACTCGAAACTCGCACGCGGTGCTGGGTTGCTCAGGTCCGCCACGGCCTGCTCCATCAGTTCCACGGCGTTGTTCAGATAGTAGGAGTCCATGTCACCTACCGCCACGTGGAGCTTGCCCACCAGGCTACGCCCTATGGCGCTCCAGTTGTTCACCAGGTGATTTGTAAGGTCCCAATTCTCTTTCCAGTATTCCGCGACTTCGTGGTCGATCTCGCCAGTTACCCGGTCCCAAATGGGTGCCGCATAACCGTCTGGACCGACGGGACTGAATAGTGCTTCCCAGATGGCCCACTGGCCGCCTGATCTGCCATTGGGCCCCACCGCACGCTCGTGGCCCATTTCCTGCCGAATGGTCGAGACCAGTGTGCCGTCAGGCCGGCGGTTGTTGGGTCGCTCCACCGATGTCCACTCGTCGCGGTCCTCATAGGCGTTATCGTCCTCATAGACGTTGACAATCTGATACCAATTGAAATCCACCGGGTCCGGACACCAGCCCCAGGTTCCGCCGAAGTATTCAGGATTGAGGATCTGTATTGCCAGAGCCTCCCATCCGCCAGTGGAGCCACCTGCGAGGGTGCGCGCCCATGGCTCGGCTATGATTGGGAACTCCTGCTCCAGGAATGGAATCAATTCTTGGGTGAATGCGTCTCCGTACGGACCAACATTGGCCGAATTGACCGAGTGTCCAGTGTCGTAGTAGGGGTTTGCATCCCGCACTGAAACGAGGATCATCTTGGGGCTGTTTCGGGAGCGCCAGAACTCGGAGAAGCCTGCGTAGCGTTCCCGCCCTTCCTGCGGCTCGTCGGAGTAACTGTACGGCGCACGGCCACCCGGGAAGTGTCCCGTGATGTAGAGCACTGGGTAGCGTCGATTCGGGTTCCTCATGTAGTCCGTTGGAAGCAGTACGTTGGCACCGATATACATGTCGCGACCCCAGAAGGTCGACAGGGCATCACTTCTGATCTTGACGAAGCGGACGAAGTCTCCTCGATCCGGTGGGTTCCCCTGCTGCAATGAGCCACCCTCGGGAACCGGATTCGTGGGTGGAATAACCTGGTTGATGGCTAACTCGATTGTGCCACCCCCGGCGTCAATACGCACCTGCTGCGGCTCGCTCTTCGCGTTCCCAGGTGCCTCCCAGGGATCTTGACCGGCGCCTGAGTTGAGATGCATTTCCACGGTGTGGCCGTCGGAGCGGTTAAACGTGGTAAAAACATTCAGGAATGCTTGAACAGTGTAGTCGCCCGGAGGAACCGCGGAGAAATCTCCCAGGGGATGCCCAATGACATCATCTTCCCCGGGCACCAGGGTCACCTCGCTGCCGCCGGCGAAATCCCTGACTTCCATACCCCAGAAGGGAACTCCCCTCACTCCCACTTGTTCCCGCGGTTCGGTTTCGCCGTCGCTCGTGAGGATGACGTAGGCCCTGCCGACTATCGGCACCTCCAAACCGAGATTGGCAATCTCCTGAGCCGCAGCGTCGGTTAGCTGGATGACGAACTCGGGGGACTTCGTTCCAGTATCCGATGGTGCGCAAGCCGTAGCAATGGCCAACAGCATCGTGCTCAGTACTTTTTTCTTCATGGGTGCCTCGCACCTTTCGTATGAATGTCAGTGTGCAGTGACACAACAGATTTCTTCACAGAGATTCGAGATACTCTTCCCCAGCTGCCGTGACCTGCGCCACGGCGGCTTCAATTGCGGCCAGTGTTTCGGGAGATGCTCCGCCGACCTCGATGTCGTGCGCGGTGCGCAGCGCATCCCTGTACCAATCAAGCCAGGCCTGGAGGATCACCCTTTGCTCTGAGCGATCTTCCCCCGCAGCGATCGCTGCCTGGCTCAACTCGGATTCGGCGGCCAACCTGGCCAGAGCAGCAGACTCAACTTCACGAATGATGAAGCGCGCAGTCTCTCCGTTGGCAGCGGCGAGAGCCATTGCTGCAACGGTGGTACTCACACCGACATTCGTCATGGATTGGGCAGACACCTTATCGATTCGATCACCGTCGGTGTGATAGAACATATCCGTGAAGTGCCATAACAGGAGGCCTGGAATGTCTGCTCGCAAAAATGGTACGTGGTCGCTGCCACCTTCGTACGGATTTGTCTCAACAATCCAGCCTGTCACAGACGACTGATCCAGGCAGCGCCCCAGCACGAAGTCGTTCAGGTAGTGCGGTGTTAGATCGTCGACCGAAAGGCGACGTCGGCCTGCGTGCCACCAGTCTGTGTGCTTGTCTTCGCCGCGCGTCCAGATAGTCGACGGGTCGGGCATCTTCTCGATGAGGAAGGTACCACCAGTCTTTTCCGTATCCTCTCCCACCATGTCGAGGCTCACTCCCCACCGGATCCCTTCTGCGCGTTCGAGATCATCCTCGATATAGCGACGTGTGGAACTTATCTCGTCGCCCCACAGCAAGGAGATCGTGCGTTCTGGCTGGAAGCTTCGGTTCTGAACTAGTTCCCCCAGCACACGGGCGATTTCCGCCTGAGCCGCCACACCAGAAGCATTGTCGTTTGCCCCTGGTTCCTGCACATGCGCGCTGAGCACAAACCGTTCAGCAGGATGAGTGCGTCCGTGGACGTCCGCGATCAGTTCGAGTTCATCGGCTTCGTAAATCCGGGTTTGCAGGTTGACTCGTACCCGCACACTCCCTGTATCCAGCGCTAGTTTGAGACGATCGCGTGTTGCGAAGGACAAACGCACTCCCCACGATTGACGCCCCGGGTCAAGCGGAATGCCGCTGAATTGAATCGAGTTTTGGTTGATTTCGGGCTGTGTGTAGTCCGGCATGCTGTAGGAGAGTACTCCCAGGGCGCCACGATTCTGGACAGCCTCGCTGAACAGGCCGCGCACCCTCGCTTCTCCAAACACGATCTTGCCGCGGACGTCGCGGCCCTCGAATTGTTCTTCGCTGCCATCCCCAACGTACACCAACTCCGCTTCGACACCCTGCGAGGGAGTGGAATAGGAGTTGATCGCAATCATGTTCATGTTGGTGCTATGGTCGAGTAACTGGCCGCCATCAGGCCCAGGTAGTGTCAACGAGCCGGACACCGGTTCCCAAGTTGGTCCGTCCATGACTCTGTGCTGGATGCGATATGTCAGCGGCGCATTCGGTGCGGCGTCTTCTTCAGCGACGTACCCGGCAGCACTGAGTACGTCCACAACTCGGTGAATGCTGGCATCGAACCCGGAATTCCCGGGCAACCGAAATGTGCCTTCCATGAATGCCACGATCTCCATGGCGCTGTCACCAGAGAATTCTGCCCGTACGTCGTTGAAATAGCTCTGGATCGTCGGATCAGGGGGCCGCTGTTGGCTAGCTGCATCGCCGCCACATGCTGCGAGGAATAGCGATTGAAAAACCAGGAGAGAAAAAACTGCCCATCGTTTCATAGTCTTGATCCCATCAATTCCCGCATTTCGGTTGGCCCATCAGAGGGTTGTTCAGACCAATGAGTGATAAGAGCGGACCGGGCAACAGACAGAGGGAAACCCGGCCCGTTGAGAGTGTGCCGCTTCAATACCTCCAGCTGCTGATATCGGCTCCTGCCGGGGCCGTCCGGAGCATATGCTCCGCCATCTGCGGGAGAAAGCGCTGGATCGTTGTGAGGCGTTGGATCCTCAGAGGTTCGCCATGCACACCCGACCAGCAATGTTCGTAGCGATCTCCATACTCAATATGGCCTCCGTAATAGGGCTCACTCGTGTTCTCGAGGAAGTCCTCCATGAGATAAACGGCGTTGTTCAGGTGCCAGCTGTCCATGTCTCCCGTGTAGATGTGCAGCTTCCCCACCAGCTTCGGGCCCAGTGTGGCCCAGTCCCGTTCCAGGATGTAGCGCAGGTCGTAGTTCTCCCGCCAGTACTCCGCCACCCGATGCTCGATGTCGCCGGTCAACGGGTCCCAGATCGGTGCGGGGTAGCCGTCACTGGCAACGGGGCTGTACACCGCTTCCCATATCGCCCACTGCTGTCCTGAGCGGCTCTTACTCCCCAGCACCATCTCCCAGTGCATGTCTTCTTCCACCGTGACGATTGGATGCCCAAGCCAGTTGCGTCCAGAAATCTTGGGGGTGCGCTTCCAGTCGCTTTCCATGAAGTACGCATTCTCATCGTTGTAGATGTCGATCATTTCGTACTGACGGAAGTCGATCGCGTCCGGGCAGAACGACCACGCTCCGTTGTACTCGTTTGGATAGAAGATCTGCTGGCCCAACACCTCCCATCCGCCCGTGGACCCACCGTACATAGCCCGCGCCCAGCCCGCTCCGATGCCTCGGAAGCGCTCCTCCAAGTACGGAATCAACTCCTGCACGATGGCATCACCGTACGGACCCACGTTTTCCGAGTTAACTGCATATGAATCGTCGTAGTACGGGTTTGCATGCTCGATCTTCACCACGAGCATGCGTGGGAAGTCCGAAGACGTCCATTTCTGGTATAGCGCATAACCATATTCCGCCCGAGTTCGATCGTAGTTGGCGAGGTCCGGCGTTGGCGGTGTGTGGCGAAACTCCGGAAATCCTCGGGGGAAATGCCCGTGGTTGATCACAAGCGGATATCGAGCATCGGGGTGATCGTCAAACCCATAGGGAAGCAATACGTACGCACCCAAGAACATCGGACGACCCCAAAAGGTGCTCAGCAACTCGCTCTGGATCTGCACGTGCTTGACCCAGGGGGTGTCCTCCAGAGGGGGGATCGGAGGAATCACCTGATCCAGCTCCACCTTCACCGTTTTGCATTGTGCTGGGTCGAGCTGTACCGTCTGGGGGGCGCTATGGAGATTGCCCGGCTTGGTGTTCCAACGCTGACCTTCCCCTTGGTCAGGGGGCAGGCTCACGGTGTGCCCGTCCCCCCTGACAAAAGTCCCGTAGCGGTTCAATATCGCTTGGACCCGATACTCACCCGCCGGTAAGT
>JBDHHK010000087.1:0-18313 GCA_039589395.1 Gemmatimonadota bacterium | reverse complement strand
TCTGCTCAGTGAGGCCCTGGAGTTGATCGACGCCAGTGCGGGTCTCAACATCGAGCTCAAAGGTGTGGGTACGGCCTCTCTGGTTGCGCGGTCCATCCAAGAATCTCTACTGGGTTCGAAGTGGAGGAAGTATCAGTTCATCGTCTCTTCATTCAACCACCCGGAGCTCTTGGAATTCTCGAAACTGATGCCCGAGATTCGGGTCGGTGCGTTGACTGGGGGCATTCCGCTCGGTTTTGCATCGTTCGCCGAGTCTCTGAACGCGTGGTCGGTCCACGCCAGCATCGATTTCGTCAATCGGGAGTTCGTGGAGGACGCACACGCGCGCGGCTTGAAAATCTTCGTCTACACGGTGAACCATCCCGACGACTTCGTGCGGCTTCGTCGAATTGGGGTCGACGGTGTTTTCACCGACTATCCTGATCGTTGCTTTTCTACCGGCTGACAGATCATGAAACGCAAGGTCGTCATCGGCATACATGGCATGGGAAACAAACCACCTGAGAAGGTGCTGAAACAGTGGTGGCTAGCGTCGATGCACGAGGGGTTGTTGGCGAACGGATATCCAAAGCACTCGTTCAGGTTCGAGATGGTATACTGGGCGCACCACCTGCATCCGTTTTCGTACGACCCGTCTCTGGTGGATGAAAAAGACCCACTATTCCTAGAAGAGCCATACGCGCCGTCCACGGGGAAGCCCGCTCCGAAACCATCCTCGTTGCGCAGAAAGTCACTCGGGTTCATCGAGAAGGTTCTCGACAAGCTACTGCTCAACGAAGACATGACGGTCAACTACAAGTCGATCACCGATTCCATTATCCGTAGGCACTTCAAAGATCTGGAGATGTACTATTCGTCGGGGTGCGTAGGTGAAAAGCACAAGGGGCAGCTCGCGAGGGACGTGATTCGAGACGATCTGCGCCGCATGCTGCGCAAATTCAAAGACTTTGACGTTCTACTCGTGTCCCACTCGATGGGTACGATCATCTCCTACGATGTGCTCATGGAGAAAGGAAGCGACGTAAGAATAGACACGTTCGTCACGATGGGTTCTCCACTAGGACTGCCGGTGATTATGTCGCGGTTTGCTCAACAGCAGAGAGCTGTCGACCCTGAGATCAAGCCTGTGAAGACACCACCAAACGTTCTCCGACGTTGGTACAACCTTTCCGACCTCGAGGACAGAGTCGCCTTCAACTACGATCTGGGCGATGACTATGCTCCCAATGCGATAGGTGTGGTCGCCGAGGACCGAATCGTCCACAACGACTACGAAGTGAACGGCAAGTCGAATCATCACAAGGTGTACGGTTACCTGAGAACGAAGGAGCTGGCGGAGATTCTCGACGAGTTTCTAATAGATGACGCCACCACGCTGTGGCCGAAAATCGTCGATCGATTGTCGCGTTATTGGCTCGGTATCAGGAGTCGCTTTCGTCGAGTCAGTCCAGCACACGGCCCCGCGTAAGCGGCCGATTGAAAGCGGGAGGATTGATGAATCGTGACGAGATGATGCGGCAATTGCAGGACGAGTCGATTCTCTGGGATTTGGTCATTATAGGCGGCGGCGCGACCGGATTGGGTGTGGCGGTCGATGCGGCATCACGTGGATACCGCCCACTCCTCCTCGAGCAAAGCGATTTTGGTAAGGGGACGTCGAGCCGCAGTACCAAGCTCGTGCACGGAGGAGTCCGTTACCTGCAGCAGGGTAATGTGTCGCTCGTACTGGAGGCTCTGAAGGAACGCGGCCTTCTGAGACAGAACGCGCCGCACTTGGTGCACGATCTTCCGTTCATAGTGCCGGTATACGATTGGTGGGAAGGACCCTTCTACGGTATCGGAATGAAGCTGTACGACAGGCTTGCAGGGAAGCTCGGCTTTGGTGACTCAGTCAATCTCAGCAGAGAAGAGACCATCAGGAGGTTGCCAACGATCGAGACGGAGGGGCTGCGCGGAGGTGTTGTCTACCACGACGGGCAGTTTGATGACGCTCGCCTCGTGATCAACCTCGCGCAGACCGCTGTCGAGCAAGGGGCCACTCTCGTGAACTACGTGAGGGTACGCGAACTAAGGAAGAAAAGCGGGATCTTGAGTGCCGTGGTGGCGGTAGACGAGGAATCCGGTGCCTCGTACACGGTGTTCGGAAAGGCGTTCATCAACGCCACCGGCGTGTACACCGACGCGATACGCATTTTGGACAACCCGACCTGTCCACCGATGATCAAACCGAGCCAGGGAGTCCACATTTTGCTGGACAAGTCGTTCTTGCCCAGCGAGACGGCGCTGATGGTGCCCCACACCGACGATGGCCGTGTGCTGTTCGCGATTCCCTGGCACGATAATGTGATAGTCGGGACCACGGACACACCGGTGGACCAAATTCCACTCGAGCCGAGGGCTCTGGAAGACGAAGTCGAGTTCCTGCTGTCCCACACGGCGCGTTACCTGACACGCGACCCCACGCGTGGTGATGTCCTGAGTGTGTTTGCCGGACTCAGGCCGCTAGTCAGCCTTTCGGAGGGTGAAGAGAACACGGCGGCGATTTCTCGCGATCACACGCTAAACCTGTCGCGGAGTGGGCTGCTGACGATTGCCGGCGGTAAGTGGACCACATACAGGAAGATGGCGGAGGATACGGTCGACCAGGCGGTGCACATCGCAGGCCTCGAGCCGGAACCCTGTGTGACGCAAAACTTGAACATTCACGGTCGTCATTTTCATGCGGAGAAGTTCGGAGAGCTGGATACGTATGGTTCGGATGCACCTATGGTGGAAAAGGTGATCCATGAACGACCGTCCTTCGGAGAGTGGTTGCCTGGGAGCGCAGAAGTCCGTGCTGGGCAAGTCGTGTGGGCTGCCCGACATGAGATGGCGCGGACTGTCGAAGATTTTCTGTCGCGCCGCACCCGGATGCTGATACTCGATGCCCGCTCCAGCATAGAGGCCGCGCCAGTGGTTGCCAGGCTAATGGCTGAGGAATTGGGGCACAATGAAGAATGGGTGCGAAATCAGGTTGAGGCCTATGGAGAACTAGCGATGGGATATTTGCCGCAGCACGCTACTCCGCCTTCATAACCTCTGCCGGATCGAGGCGAATCGCTCTGAGGGTTGGCACCAGGCACGCGACCAGTGCCACCAATACCAGTGAGAGGCTAACCGTGCTGATCGTAACAGGGTCAGCCGAACCCACGCCGAAAAGCCAGCTTCGCATCAGCCTCGCTCCAACGAACGCTCCAGCCAGGCCGACGGCAGTCCCCCAGGCCACCAGGCTCATCCCACGTCCGAGTACTAGTCCTACGACACCCGAGATCCCGGAACCCAGAGCGATCCGAATGCTTATCTCATGGCTCCGCAGACGTACGAAGTATGCCAACACACCGTAGATCCCTATCGAAGACAGTATGAATGTAACCAGCGCGAAGATCCCCACCACGATGGTTCGAAACCTAGGCTGAAATAGCCTACTGGAGAGTCGTGTCTGCATGGTCTGGACGGCCGAGACAGTAATGTCGCCGTCCACTTCCCTGATAGCTTGTCTCAAGGCCGACGTTATCCCGAGCGGATCTCGTTGGGTTTGGATCAGTGTGCTCAGCATATCGTAATCCCAACGAGCCGGTAGATAGAAAGTCGGCAGCGGGCTCGACCCAGGGCCGGTCTCACGGATATCGGCAGTGATACCGATGACGTGCAGATCGACGGGTCGATCCCAGTCGAGCACGAGGGTCTTCCCGAGTGGATCTTCGCCCGGGAAAACCAGCCGCGCGAGTGCCTCGTTGATGACGACGGAGCCGGCAACCCGCGACCCTTGCCACCGCTCGTCTTCTGCGAAGTGATGTCCCGCTCGCAGAGGTATCCCCAGCGTCTCGAAGTAGCCAATTGAGGCGAATCTCCGAGTGGCTGGCAGCTGGTCAGACATGTTTGCTGGCGGTCGTTCCGCTGCCCATACGCCGTTCACGGGTCCGCTGCCGCCGAGCGGTAAGCGGTCGACGAAGCCGACGTGTTGTACACCGGGCACCGCCTCGATCCGGGATCGGGCGTCGAGCCACGCCTGCTCGAACTCCTCGGGTGATTCGTACTTGAAGGATGGTAGCAACACATTTAGAGAGAGAACGCTCTCTGTTTGGAAGCCGGTGTCGGTCTGCCAGAGGTTCAAAATACTCCGCATGAGCAGACCGGATGCCAACATCAACATGAGCGACAGTGCCACCTGTGATACCACCAACGCGTTTCGAAACGTCGAGTGTGCGCCCGAACCACCTCTGCGTCCACCCCCAACCTTCAGCGTTTCACCAATTCTCATGTCGGTTCCTCGGATCGCCGGTGCGAGCCCGAAGATGGGAACCATCAGGATGGCTGACGTAAACGTGACTGCCAACACTCGGCCGTCGATGCCGATGGAGTTCAATCGGGGAAGGGCAGCTGGCGCGAATATACGCAATGCCTCACCCCCCAAGAATGCCAGCACGAGGCCAGCGACTCCGCCCAACAGCGCAATTAAGAGACCTTCGGTGAGTAGCTGGCGCACCAGCCTGAAGCGTGAGGCACCAAGTGCGAGCCTGGATGCTATCTCAGTTCTGCGCGAAACGGCCCGTGCCAAGAAAAGCGAAGCAACATTTGCGCACGCCACGAGGGGAACCAGAGAGATGATTGCGGCGAGAATCAGCAGGTTGGATCTTGCGGGCCCGAAGAAGCGTTCGTGTAGCGGCACCAGCGTCGTCCAGGTCCCAGCCTTTACTGCTGGATGGGACTCCGCAATGTTCTGGGCAATCACGTCCATCTGCGCCTGTGCTTGCTCCAATGTGACGTTTTCCCGGAGCCGTCCCAAGACGCCGAAATTGTTGTTACCACGACCTTGAGCATACCCCGCGTCACGTTGGAGTGGGAACCAGACATCGGTGCCAGCTGGGTAGTTGAAGTCGGCGGGCATAACACCCACGACTTCAGCTGGTACACCGTCGAGCGTGATGGTGGACCCGAGCGTCTCGAGGCTCTTGCCAAACCTGCTTTGCCAGAAGCCATAGGAGATGATTGCTACTCCGTCAAAGCCGGTTTCCTGCTCTTCCGGTAGAAAAGCACGACCGATCTCGGGGTGAATCCCGAGCGTCGAGAACAGGTTCGCCGAGACCGGAAACGTGACAACGCGTTCGGCTCCGCCCTCCCCGGATAGAATACGGGTTCGCCGGAACACCATCGATGTGCCAAGCGATTCGAATGCGTTTGTGCCGTCTCGATAGTCAACGTAGTCGGAATACGAGATTGTGTTTTGTGGCAGTCTCTCACTCATTCCCCAAACCCAGACCAGGCGATCGGGGTCCGCGAACGGAAGCGGTTGGAGTACAACTGTATTGAAAGTAGAAAACATGAGGCTGACCGCACCTATGCCAATGCCGAGTACCAACACCGCAGCAAAGGCAAAGCCCGGACTTCTCCGAAGTGAACGGGACGCAAAGCGCAAGTCGCCCCAGAAGTCTTTCATCGGGTATCCGCTCGCCGATTTGTGGAATGACGGGTCGCGCTGGTCGCTCAGCGATCGGTAGAGCTTCCGGTGGGCAATACGACGTACAAGAAACAGCCCACCCACGGTCAATACCTGACGCCAATACCAGAGCGAAACAAACCGCGATGTTACTGCACGGTCTTGGTATATCTCGCTTAGGTCGCCGAGCACCGTTTCGCGGATGTTTCCTGGTGGGAGGCACACGGCGATCAGTGCGGTAGCAAGGCGAGGTGGGGAATGTCGGTCCATTTCGCTCAGCGCTCTAAGATTTCCTCGAGTCCTTCGGACATTCGAGACCAGGCGCTTCGAGCATCCCTCAGTGCAGCTATGCCTGCCGCAGTCACGGTGAGGAACCGCTTTCGTTTGCCTCCGCGACCGGGTGTGGGTTCACCCAACGTTGACTCGACCAGAATCTTTCCCTCGAGGCGATCAATGGTGGCGAACAGAGCCCCCGGCGAGACGTTGCGCCTCCCGCGCTCGCTCAACTCTCTGATAACACTCGTGCCGTATGCGTCGTCCTTCAGCTGAAGCACTGCCATGAGTACCATCTGCTCCAGCTCCCCCAGATGTTTCATCCGTTTCATTGCCCGCTCGGTTTCGGGTCAGCGCCTCGATCCAATACTGCAAAATAGAATTGCCATTAAGCCAATACTACAAAGGTGGTATGGGGATGTCAAGGCCTGACTCGGTCTCGTTTACTCCGCCCGCATCACCTCCACGGGGTCGACACGGGTATACCGAAACACCGGTACGCCGATTGCGAGCGTCGCGGCGGCCAGCAGAACGGCAGGAGCCGCTGCCAAAGTCGCGACGTCTCTTGGACTCACGCCAAACAGCAGGCTTTCCATGACTTTGCCGGAGAGTAGTGCGCATACCAGTCCTATAACGACGCCGACACCTACCACTGCGATGGATGAAGAGAAAATCTTTCCGCGTACAACACTGGGCTCCGCGCCCAGTGCTAGCTTGATTCCGATCTCACGTGCCTGGTTGGACACCGAGTAACTCACGACTCCGAAGATCCCGACACCAGCGAGCACGAGAGACAGGACCGCGAAGCTGCCCAACGCTGCCAGGATGAAGGTGCGTTCTCTTAGGCTCTCATTCACGAGCGTTTCCATGGTGCGCATCGTCCCCGGTACGGATGGAGCAACGGCTCGGAGTCGATCGCGTACTGGTCGAACGAGCGCCGTTGGCGAACCCTCTGTGTGGATCACGGCTGTCATGTCTCGCGTGTATCCCGGACGCTGAGGCCAGTGGACATAAGCTTCAGGTTGGCCGCCGACGCCTCGCCGCCAGTCGCGTGCCTCCGCCACGACACCGATCACCGTGAGGTCGTCTTCCATCCAAAACGGTATGAACTTGATGAGTTGCCCGATGGGATCTTCCCCCGGGAATGCTCGGTTTGCGAGAGCGTCGTTCAAAACAACGACAGGCGGGGCGTCCCGCCTGTCTTCAGCATTGAACACCCTCCCCAGGAGCAAAGGGATGCCCATTGCGGCGAAGTAGTCTGCGTCGACCACGCGCCACCCCGAAGACGTGCCAGGGCGATTCGGATCTCTCTGGAGCGGAGCGGGGGACTTGAAAACCGGGCCACTCATCATCGACGCCTGCGTGGGGAGGTAACTGACGTATCCGACGGTGCTCACACCTGGCAGCGCTTCGAACTCGGCTTTGATTTCCTCCAGCAAAACACCACGGCCCTCGTTGGTGTTTTGCGCGCTGCTTCGTAGGTCCATTTCAACCGTCAGCACACCTTCAGCCCGGAAGTTGGTTTGTTCAGACAGAATCTGCTGGAGGCTTCGTACCAAAAGGCCGCAGGCTACCACCAGCACAACTGCCAGAGCTGCCTCTGAGGCCACCAAAACATTGCCGCCTAGCCCTGCTCTGCGGCGTGTATCTCCCCGATGCCCGCTCCTCAGCTTCTCCCCTCCTGAGTTTGAGGACTGCAGTGCCGGTACGAGGCCGAATACAAGAGTGGTGCACAGAGTCACGGCGACCGCGAATACGATCACCTTTGAGTCAAATGATACTGTCTGAAGTCTAGGTACCAGATCCACACCCAAGGACTGAACGATGCCGAGTGTCAGGTGTGAAATGCCCAGGCCGATAAGACCTGCTATGCTGGCCAGAAGAAGGCTCTCGGTAAGGAGTAAGGACAGCAGTCTCCCCTTGCTGGCTCCGACAGCCGTGCGAATCGCCATTTCGCGATTGCGAGCGGTACTCCTAGCCAGCAGTGTGCTAGCCACGTTCGAGCACGCGATTATCAGCAGCATTCCGGCGGCGCCCATCAGTAGGATCAGCGGCCTATTCACGTTGCCCAGGATTTCGGACCTGAGTGGTTTCATGCTCACACCGGCGCCGATAGTCTCGTCGGGGTAGGCCTCGCGAATTTGTGCCGCTATGCCTTCTAGCTCCTCCAGAGCGAGAGATGCGGATACTCCTGGTGCGAGACGGCCGACGGCACGGAAATTATGAGAGTCGCGCACACGGAACGGCCTCTGCTCGAGTGGCAGGTACACGTCGGCGTCCTCTAGCACCTTGAAGCCGGGGGGCAATACGCCGACCACCGACATCGTGTTCCCCGAAATGGTGATGGTGAACCCATCTAGATCGGATCGGGAACTGAAACTACGCTGCCAGAATTCATATCCTAGCACCGCAACGGGATTCCCGCCCACGCGATTCTCTTCGTACGCGATTTCACGCCCGAGCCATGGGCGGATTCTGAACACGTCGAAGAACTCGCGAGATACGCGAAGCACCGTACCGCGGACCGGCTCATCGGCTCCCAAGACAGTGGCTGGGAGTGGGAACTGAATAGCGGCGATTCCTTCCAGGGTCCGCGACTCATTGCGCCAGTCCTCGAAGTTCGGAAACGATAGCGTGAGTGTGCTTCCATCTTCCCTCAGTTCCTCCAGCAGCATCAAACGTTCGGGTTCGGGGAAGGGCAGTGGTCGGATCAACACACCATTCACCAACGTGAATGCCACAGTCGATGCGCCGATTCCTAGAGCAAGTGTGACAACGGCGACGGTCGAGAATCCAGGGTGTTTGACAAGGCTCCGAGTCGCGTAACGAAAATCACGGAGCGCTGCTTCAAGCGAGATGCGAGCAGAATTAGGACGCTTCTGAGGAGTGGACGGTCCAATCAAGAACCGAACGCTAAGCCTCAAGGCGTGCATCCAATACCATACGTATGCTAAGAGCGAGGACCGCGAACTAATTGATGCATACTCCTCACGCAGATCCCCACGAATTGACCTCTCGGAGATTCCATCCGGCAGACACCGCTGCAGAAGCCACTCAGCAAGTTTCGGAGGAGTTGTCATGGTCTTTCCAGAATCCCATCGAGTCCACGAGAGAGATTTGCTACTGCCTGACGGGAAAAGCGGAGAGCGTCTAGGCCGGCTTTCGTCACGATAAACCGGCGGCGCGGCAAACCTCCTCGCGCCGGTGTCGAATCTTCCACCTCCCACTCGAGCAGTCTCTTGCTGCCCAATCGCTCGAGGGTGGCGTACAAGGCTCCCCTCGCGGTTGGGCGGTTTGCCTGTTCTTCAAGCTCGCGTCTTATATCGAGTGCGCGTGCTTCGGTGCCGAGTTGAAGGACTGCAAGGAGTACGAGTTGCTCGAACTCGCCCAGGTATTGGTTGGCTTTTCGGGACATGCGGTGCCTACCTTCTTGTCACTGTCTAGAAAGTAGACACCCCTACGGGAAAGGCAAGGCTATCGTTTCACTCCGCTCTCAGCGCCTCCACCGGATCGATCTTGCTCGCCCTCCGCGCGGGCAGAAATGCCGCAACGAGAGCCACCGACGCCAAAACCAATGGTACGCCAAGGAAGGTGATCGGATCGGTGCCGCTGACACCGTAGAGAAACTGTGAGATTAGTTGGGTGAGTCCCGCGGTGAGTGTCAGGCCGAAAACCGCTCCGATCAACACCAGCGCCATAGCGCCCTTCAGCACCATCTTGATGACTGATGCCGAGTCGGCTCCCAGTGACATCCGGATGCCGACCTCACGGACGCGCCGCGAGACGGTGAATGCTACTACGCCGTAAAGTCCGGTACTTGCGAGCACGAGCGCTAGCAGTCCAAATACTCCAAGCATCAGTGCAGCCATTCGCGGTGGGAACAGCATCACGGACAGATGCTCCGTCATCGTCTTCGAATCCATGATGACGAGTCGCGGATCTGCCTGGCGGACCGAGCGTCTCAGCTCGCCGACGATCTGCGCTTCAGGGATGTTGCCTCGTGCCACCATCATGATACTGCTCGTGGGATTCTGGGTGCGCGCGAAGTATATGTAAGGCCGGTACTCCTCGCCGATGGTCCAGACTTTGGTGTCTTTCGCCACGCCAACTATGCTGAAAACGCGCTCGTCGCGCGGAGTGATTATCTCGTGGCCGATGGGGCTTTCACCGGGCCAGTATCTCCTTGCAGCGGCCTCGCTAACGACTACGATAGGGGCCGACCCCTCCTGGTCCTCGCGGCTGATCCCCCTCCCGGCGACTATAGGGATCTCCATCACATCGAAGTAGCCCTGCGATACTACGTTGAACGCGATGTTGTGATGGTCGTCTCCCGGTGGTGGCTCGACACCAGGGATGTCGAAGCCCCGCGTTTGAAGGCCGACTCCCAAAGGCAACATCTCGGCCGTGGCAACTCGCTCAACTCCCGGTATTGCCGCGGCCAGCTCCTCTAGATTCGACGTAATCCCTCCCCACGCTTCACGCTCAATCCCGCTCACGTCCATCATTGCCCATACGATCCCTCCCTCACGTAGCGAAAAACCGAGATCGATATCCTGTGCTCCCTGTAGACTTCGGATAAAGAGACCCGCACCCAGCAGGAGGATCATCGAGATTGCCACTTGAGTGACTACCAGCCCGTTCTTCAAACTGAAACGTCTTTGCTTACCCATTCCGGCCCCCACGTCGTCCTTGAGCGTGGGTGCGATGTCGGGCTTGGTCGCTTGTAGCGCAGGCAGAAGGCCGAAGAAGAGGCCGGCCAGAATGGAGACAGCTAACGTGAAGAACAGAACTGTCTGGTCGAGCCCCACGTCTAGGTTGACCGGTATCGGTATGGGAGGCTGGAATCCGACTAGCGCCCGCAGCAACCAGTGAGCGATCAGCAATCCCGCCCCGCCACCCAAAAGGCCGAGCAGCATGGTTTCGGTCAGGAACTGTCTCACCAACTGGCCTCGTCGAGCGCCGAGTGCAAGGCGTATAGCGATCTCCTTCTTCCGTTCGGATGCGCGCGCAAGGAGAAGCCCCGCGAGGTTCGTGCACGCGATCAGCAGCACCAAACCCACGACCGTCATTAGCAGGCCCGCCACAGAGTAAAGAGCCTTGTCGACGAGCGGATGGATGGCAACCTCAGCTGTCGGCAGGAGATTGAACTCACGGTCTTCCCAGGTCTCTGGATAAGCTTCCTGAAACTGGATCGAGAGTGTGGCCAACGCTCCCCTGACCTGTTCTATCTCTACTCCGGGGCGGAGGCGGGCTTTGATGAAAATGCTACGATTGCCGCGAGAGTTGAGCAAATCTCGATTGCGGCCGAACGACGGAAGCGATGGAGCCATCATGTACGGAATCCACATGTCCATGCTGAAGCCCGGCGCCGTAAAGCTCTGAAGTTCTTCCGAGGCCACACCTACGACGGTGTATGAAAGCCCGCCAAGACGAATCGACTGCCCGACGATGGCTGAGTCGCCCCCGTATCGCTGCTGCCAGAAATTGTACCCCAAAACGACCACGGGATGAGTCCCGCTCGTCTGACCTTCATCGGGCACGAAGTAACGTCCGATTGCGGGCTCCAGTCCGAGGAGCGAGAACAGGTTGTGGGATACCACTTCCCCCCATACTGCCTCTGTGGCGTCCTCGGTCTCGAGCCGCGCAAAGAAAGCCTCGTATGCGCCCGCGCCGCTGAACAGGTCGGTTCTCTCCCGAATGTCGGCATAGTCCGCATAGGATGAGACGCTGTACGGATAACCGCCGTCGCCGTCGCTTGTGTACACCTCCACCAGCTCTTCGGGGGCGTGCAACGGTAAGCCGGATAGGAGGATCGCGTTTACAATGCTGAAGACCGCCGTGTTGGCTCCGATTCCGAGGCCGAGCGTTATGACGGCAACTCCAGTGAAGAGTGGGCGTGTGCGAAGATTGCGGAAGGCGTAGCGAAGATCCTGAAAAAACGAATCCATGAAGTCCCTCTTGGAGTTCTTCGGAGGGTGTTGGCTGGGTCGGCTCAACCGCAAACGGATCGCCAGTGCCAGCACGTCAAAAGCGCCGCGGCACCAACCCCACAACCTGACGAGCCGGCGCTTGCGTCCGCCGTCGTTCAGCGCTTCGGCAAACAGGTTTTCCATCTCGAGCGCGTGCGCGGCGCGAAACTCGGCCGGCAGCAACCGCAGCAGCCATCGATATGTCAGGCGACTCATCGCGCGAGGTTGTCCGTTCCGACCCGGTCTAGAACAGCCCGTGCGAGCGCTTGAAGTCTGTCTGCCTCGGCGGCGAGGACCCGAGCACCGGCTGGCCTAATACGATAGAAGCGTTTCTTCTCGCTCTCACCCCAGGGGCGCTCTCCATGCTCGGTCAACTCCTCGATCCAGCCCAGCGAGACGAGATCCTCCAACGATCCGTAGAGTGTCGCCGGCCATAGCCGAAGCTTGCCATCGGTCTCTTCGAGTACCGATCGCACGATTCCGGATCCATGACGCGGCTCATCCGAGAGCGCCAGTAGAATGTGGAACCACTGAGTCTTGAGCGGCAGATATTGGCTGATTTGGTCGGCACCGCGGGCAGTACCCTTCATCGTATATCTCTATGTGTTGTATTGTGTGATATAATACGGACGAGTAGTACAGGGAGTTTCAGAGGAGGCCGTGACAGAGGTTCAGCCCAGGGAAACCTCCGATATCGACGAGCCACCACTCGCGTTGCGCGACGGGACACATTAGTCGACGTTTAAGGCGAAAGAAAGAGAGACTCATGGCACGATCCAAGACTTGGCGGGAGAAACTCGCCGATAGCAAAGATTTCCCGCGTGTTCAACCGATATCGGAGGGGATGAGCAAGAGCTGGGGGAAGGGCACCATCGTCATCCCGGAACCGATTGAAGTTGACTCGATCATGCGGAGCGTTCCGAAGGGAAAGCTCACAACGATCAACGACATCAGGGCTGCGGTGGCCAAGCGTCACCGTGCAACCATCGGCTGCCCCATATGTGTCGGGATATTTGCGCGCACCGCTGCGGGGGCAGCAGAAGAGGATGCCGCCGACGGCAAGAAGCGGATTACCCCTTATTGGCGGACGCTGAAGTCAGGCGGTGAAGTCAATCCCAAGTATCCGGGAGGGATCAGTGGTCAGAAGAGACGGCTCGAAGCCGAGGGCCACACACTGATCAAGAGGGGCAAGAAATGGGTTGTCCAGGATTTTGAACGGAAGCTGGCCAAGATAAACTAGCGCTCGTAAACCACCCCTCCTTCGACGATCGTCATCAACACTTCACCCTCGAGCAACCCGTGAGGGTTTGCGGTTCCCACGTTCAGAGGATCGATTGACAGCACAGTGAGGTCTGCCCACTTACCCGGTTCTATGGTGCCGGTGAGATCCTCCCGCGAAGACGCGAAAGCGGGCCACACCGAGTATCCCCGTAAAGCCTCTTCCGGTGTCATACATTGGTCGGGAAACCACCCGCCCGCAGGCTCGAGATCCCTATTGGTCCGGGTGATGGCGCTGTGAAGGCCGTAAAATACGTCCCAGTCGCTCCCGCTCAAGTCGGAGTTGAAGATCAGCGGCACGCCATTCCTCCGCATGGTACGCCATGCGTAAGCGCCAAGTAAACGTTTTGGTCCCACTCGATCCTGCGCCCACGGAGCGTCTTCCACAGCGTGCGGCGGTTGCATTGACGCAACCAGGTTCAGCTCGGCGAACCGAGCAAAATCGTCGGGGTGCACAACCTGAGCATGTTCGATCCTGTGCCGCAGCCTTTTGGCCTCAGGGTGTTCCGACAGGACGCGCTCATAGAAATCCAAAACGTCTCTGTTACCGCCGTCGCCGATAGCGTGAATGACAGCTTGAAAACCCGCCGCCATCGAGTGGGCAACGAGATCCTCTATAAAGCCGTACGCAGCTCCGTACTCACCGCTCTCGCCCGGCATGTCCGAGTACGGTTCAATCATCTTGGCGCCACGCGAACCGAGCGATGCGTCATAGTAGGCTTTGACTGATCTAACGTGCAGGAAATCCCTCGGATTTTCAGTCGGCCCTCGCTCGAGCCATTCTTCCAGGAGCTCGCGCCCGGGTTCCCGCGTGGACAGCATGACCTCAGCTCTAATCGGTAGACCGTCTTCCTCGGCTAGCGACAAGTAGGCCTCGGTGTAATTGGGAAAGATCCCAGCGTGGTGCCCGGCCACGTAGCCCTTCTCGAGTATCGCGTTCAAGCCGTGCAGCACGACACGCTTCCTCTGCTCTAGGGATCGTTCCGGAACCGCATATCGTAGGAGCGGCTCGGCCCGATTGAGCAGCACGCCGGTGAGGTTGCCCTCACCGTCCTTGACGATTTCCCCACCCGACGGCGTTGGAGTGTCGCGGTCGATGCCTACAGCTTCGAGCGCAGCTGCGTTGCCTAGGATTGCGAAGCCACGCAGTCCCTTTAGCACGACAGGAGTGTTGGGCAACAGCTGGCTGAGTCGTGCATTTGTGGGAAGACGGTTCGCGAAGTCTCCTTCGTCCCAGCCCCGTCCGATGATCCACTCGCCTTCGCCAAATGTCTCTGCCCGAGCCATCACGCGTTCGACGATTTCTTCCTCCGTCGTTACTCCGATCAGGTCTATTTCTTCGGCCAGCTCGCCAAGTTCTTCATAGTGGCCGTGGCTTTCTATCAGCCCCGGGACGACTGTCGCTCCAGCGAGATCGCGGACCTCCGTGTTGCTACCACGATAGGCATCGATGTTCTGGGCGGAGCCGACGGCGATGATGATGCCATCCTTCATGGCTATGGCGTTGGCGTCCGGCGTCCAAACACCATCCGCGAATGGGGCGTCGGAAGCGGGAATGCCCTCGCGATCGGGATCACCCCAAGAGAGGGTGTAGACGTTGGCGTTAGTGAGAATGAGGTCTGCATCCCCGGGGGCGCATGAAACCGGGACTATCAGCGCAGCAGTCAGGATTCCTCGAACAGTGCGGGGAAAAAAGCTTTTCACAATCGCTCCATGGAACTCTTTGGGAAGTCCGGCCTCGGTAAGAGGCCGGGGTCATCTGTTTTCGCTAGCGTCAGTTCTCGTCCACGGTCCTGCGGTACTTGAAGATCGGGTACACGATCGGCCGTTCGTCAACACCGAGCTCCCGTAGAGTTTCGTCCAGCACGCTCCATCCCACGAAGCCGTCCTTAGCCTGCGGCTCGAGGAAATAAAACGCTGCGTTCGCCATTGGCTGAGCCATATCGATGAAGTAGGTGCCGGCGGGAAACTCGCGCACTGAATGGTCAAAGAAGCCGCCTTCCAGTTTCGTCATGCTGTAATCGCCCTCACGCACCTTTAGCAAACGATCGATCACGAACTCTTCGCCTTCGGCGGTCATCGGTTCTTCGAGCTGAGCTATTTCTATGTTGTGAGTCCGGATTTTCTCGACCAGAAACTCCAATTCGGCCGGAATGAGATAGCCTCGCGGCATCCACGCGTCGCGCGTGCCAACAGGCAGTGTTTTGTCGTCGACATTGCCCACGATTTCCGGCTCCAAAGTTGGCCTCACGTGAGATTCCACGCTCGTGCCCGGCAGGAAGTCAGTAGGCACCTCCGGGAAGCCGTCTCGGTATGCCCGAATTTCAATCATGCCGCGGGACTTGTACTCCCCCTCCAACCAATTCTTCAGCTCGCCCGACTCGGCGCCGTCCAGCACCTTCTGCACGGTCTCTTCGTCTGCTTGGCGCACTACCCGGAGCATTTCTTCGCCATGCGCGTTCGTGTATTGGAGCAACGAGGTGATATACGCGTACTGGCTGTACACCTGTCGCTCGAAACTGGCGGCCCCCGGTGTCTCTGTGAGAATCGACATCCGGTTTCTGAGGCCGTAAGTGTTGGCGAGGAATTTTGCCTCAGTGCTCCAGATCGTTGCGTCGTGTGACCAGTCTGTGGGAGGCCACTCTTCGCCCGTCCAGAGCGCATGCGTGAACGGTTCCTGTTTGAAGTCGTTCCTAACGAGATCACGCACCCCAGGAAAGAGGTTGTTGCGCACGTAGGTCCGTGGCCCGGGGTGTGCGGCGGGCACTGTGCAGTTCGTATAAGCGATGCTGTATGCGAAGTTGCCGGTGCCCATCCTGTGGGAGTCGTACATGAGTACTGGATCCCAAACGTTGAGGAGCTCTTCGAGAACACCGTTCATTTCGATGGTCTCGAGCTTCACCGCGTCGCGGTTCAGGTCGAACCCGTCGACGTTGTGGCGTTGTCCGCCTACGTAAGGGCCACGATCTCTCGTATGGAGACTCGCGGTTCCATCCACGTTGAAGATCGGCGTGATAATGACGATCTGGTTGTCCAGCAGGTTTCCGCGCTCGCCGAAAAGGATGTCGCGCATGACCATCATCGACGCTTCAGCACCCTCCGGCTCCGGCGGATGGATCTTGCCCTGAAGATAGATGACGGGCTTCCCTGATTCGCGTGCATCTTCGGGTGAAGTAACGCGCGGGTCTGCCAACACGATCGCCGATGAGACTCGTCCGGTTCCGGTGGTAAACAGATCGAACACGTGGACGTTCTCGCTGCGCCACTTGATCAAGTCAAAGAACTCATGGACGTCTTCGATATCCATTGTTCTGGTGAAGTCTGATCGCTCGGCTACAGTCAGGAGCTCGGCCGGCCAAGCTCCGTTCCAACCGTCCGGGACCTCGTTTCCCCAGTAGAAGTCTTGCTGAGCGACCGCAGCGGTGCAGAAGAGTGCAAGCGCAACTATCGGTGTGAACAAGCGCCGAACCGTCATGACCGTTCTCCCTATCTCACCGTTGTTTCCCACGTGGCCCAGTCACCGCCGAACGGTCTTAGGCCGAGATCGGTCGGACTCGTTGGTTGCGGAACCAATGCCTCGTAGACTTGCATCGCGTGGGCCTGAGATCGTGTGTACTGAGTCGCCGCCTTGCCGAACAGCTTCAACGCTTCGTTGCCGCTGCTCAACAGCGCCTGATCTACCGCAATGTTTCCTCTGTAGTACTCGGCGTTGGCCAACGAATAGAGATCCTCTAATGCGGCATAGCCCGTGTCACGGTAGTTGAGCTGCATCAACTCCGAATATGCCGTGGCGAGGTCGGTGTAGGCGTGCTCTTTTGCCTGGTCAACAACCGCTTTGGGATTGGCAGCCAACCGCAGCCGATAGAACGTGTGGGTGCCATCGATGTACTGATAGTTGCTGAGGAGATCGCTACCGTCAGATGCCATGGAAGAGTGGATGACGCGACCCGCCGGGCCGGTGCAGACGTTTGCGATACCTTCGTCGCCCTTGTGAGGAATGCTCACCGATACCCAGCCATTTGATGGGCGGCAGATCTTAGCGTCCCATCCGCCGTCGGGGGGGTGCGGTGGTGGATTGCCAGGGAAGCGTAGGATCATCTTCAAAAACTCCACATCTATCTCGCCGTGGTAGTTATGGAGCATATCCCAGAACAGCATGTTCCTGGGCGATGAGTAGGGATCGTACCCGCCGTGTTGTTTCACGAACTCCCCGAACTTCGTGACCGCCATATCCTCGTGCAGATAGGTGTTGGTTGAAAACAGGAAGTCGTTTTCACCGAAATCCCCTGAACTCCTGACGGCTTGTATTGCGGCTGTCTTCTCGACCACGAACGATCTGTGCTCTTGGTCTACGAAGTGGAAATTCTCGGGGAAGTTGATTGGGAAGCCCGTCATGATGTCGCGGGCTTCCTGTGCATTTTCGGCAAAGCGAATGATGTGCGGCAACGCGTTTGCCCAGCAGAGCCCGTAGTCGTAATCCTTTGACCTGGGCGACGCACCGCCGCCACTGTTGCCGATGAACATGCCATTGTTGTTGATGTAGAAGTGCTCGCCCATCTCCCCAGCGACTGCGCCGCACATGTAGTTGTGTCCACTATCTGGAAAAGCAACGATGACGACGGCGCGAAACGCTTCTCCTCCCCCGTCAACGGTGTCGAGACCGACGAGCCGTTCGTCCTTCGTCGCACTTCCCCATGCTGAGCATACTGAACAGCTCTTTCTGGGCGGCAGGTCGCTTTGTTCGGCGCCGTTCGGCATGTTGGCGGTGGCGGGGTCTGGTAGGACACAATTCATCATCAACGCGTCTTCGTATGAGGTCTCGTATCCAGCGGCGGTTACACCCGCTGCCATTCCCTTTGCCATCTCGATGATCTCTGGGGTATGTCGCTCGATGTAATACTGACTGCCCTTGAGACCGGCGATGACTTGGTCGTGACTCATACGCTGGAGGGCGGAGGCCCACGATCCCTTAATGTTGAGATGAATGTGTGCGGCAGCCTGCAGACCGTATTGATAGCCCATCTCGTAGTCGGAGCCACTCAGAAAGACAACGGGAAGAATGTCCGGTGGCAGCAGGTGCCTTTCTTGAGAACCAGGCCTTCTGCTGAATGCGAACCGATGCAAATCTCCCAAACCCACTCCCGCTACTCCCGCTACACCCAAACTCTTAACGAAATCCCTGCGGTCAGTTCTCATGAGCGGCATCCTCGATGCTGGTGATTCGCATGTACCATTACCTCAAAACGAATTGTTGAAACGAACCCAGAGTTCATCACCGAGTTGCCAGTAGCGGTCCACTGTTTCGTTGGCCAGCCTG
>JBDHHK010000086.1:0-18370 GCA_039589395.1 Gemmatimonadota bacterium | reverse complement strand
GATGACCGCGGCAAACAGGCGCGGGCCGATACTCTTCATCGATCTGCCCCATCCAAAGCTGTCTGAGAGCAACGTCCCGCCGATGAGTGCATTGACCACCATGGACGAAAAGGCGGCCGCGACTAGCCCCATGCTGAAGATGTACTTCGCAAACGGGCCAAAGAGTGCTCCTAACTGTACGGCCATGTCGGCGGCGGACGCGACCGTTATCCCCACCGGAAAAAGCGATGCGGCGGAGGTGCAGATCACCAGAGTAGTGATTAAGGCCAAGACAACAACTGCGGCGACAGTGTTTTGCTGAGCGTCCTTCAGGTCGTCACGGCCGCACCCCTTCTCCTGAATCAAATAGCTGTGATAGAGGCAGGCTGCCAGGCTAAACGTTGTGCCCACCAGGGCAACGAGTTCGCGCAAGAAGTCGTCCGGCAACGAGGTCGGAAGGAAACCCATAAGCACTTCAGACGGGACAGGTTTGACGAAAGTAAGATTCCCGAGAAACGCGACGATCATGATCAGTACCATGGCCATCATGAGCTTCTCGAGGAGCTTATAGAGGTTCTTGGCCCGGAATAACAAAACCATCGCCAATGGAGAAAACACCAGTGGGAATATCCACTCCTGCAGGCCCGTGATGCCCGCCATGCCGGTAGCGATACCCAGATTGTTGCCGAACTGAAACGCGCCGCAAACCAGGAACGCAGAGACTCCAATCAGAGCTGCGAACCAACGACCATAATTGTCTGAGATGACTTGCAGTACGGTATTCTCATGGACGACGGCAATTCGGGTTGCCATGGCCATGTACGTCACCATCGCAACGGTAGTGATCAACAACACCCACAGTAGTGCATATCCAAATTGGGCCCCAATCGTGGACGCCACCGCGATTGTCCCCGGACCCAATACTGCCGAAGCGACCATGATGCCTGGCCCGATGAGTGCTAGGCTTCTGCTGAGGTGTCGTTTCACGTTAGCTCGTCACGCATTGCAGGTTGAAAAGTGGCTTCTACATCTGCGTGAGGATCCAGGTCCCGCCGATTATGAGGACTACGAACAGCCATCCTACTATGAAACCCGCCATCGCTACGCGAGAGGGGACCGGAATTTCTAGGGACGTGCCCGGGAACATCAGCCGCGCCGGCGGCACATTTGCTCCCGCTGGCAACGTGCACGGAACGTCAACTACTTCACCGGCGGTCACCGGGGTGCGTGTCAGAGCATAGTAGTGGTCGACATTCGCTTCAGGCAGTGGCTTGGTCACCAGACTGGCAACTATTCCTGCCGCCACACCAGCGGTCATATAGAACACCATCTGCCACGGCAGGTGAATCTCAGGTTGCCCTGCTTCGACGAAAACCAGGCGTAGAGGTCCGCTGATCGATGAGGTACTCACCCAATCGACGAAGAATCCCTGCGCCGAGAGCCACCAGGCGAACAACGCCGCCAGCGTGGATGCCCACGCTCCCACGGCGTTCGCCCTCCGCCACAGGAGACCCATCCAAAATGCGATGCCCATCATCGGAGACACCTTCCAGAAAATCTCCAGCGCGTCGATGACGCCGGGTACCCAATACGCAAACGCGAGACCAGCAGCCACAACGAATAGCGATGCCCATCGTACGACTGTGACGTAATGTCTGTCCGATCGGTTGGGTGCCAATGGTTTGTAGATGTTGCCGGCAAACAGACCTGCACCAGCCACCATGAATGCGTCACACGAGCTCATGACCGATGCAATGAGTGCTGAAAGGAACAGTCCCACCAGACCTGGCATCAACGGAGATAGGAAGTCGCGGGCGACTCTACCAAAGATCTGGTCTGGATCCATTCCAGCGGTCCCGTAATGTGCCAAAGCCGCAAGCCCGATCAGACTCCAAGCGACCGTACAGAAGCGCTTGATCAAGTTTCCACCCATGAATCCCCAGGCACCGTCCAGTTCAGTTCGCCCGGCGGCGCAGTTGCTGAGGATATGCGGCTGAGCGACTATCCCGACTAGTCCGTTGAGGGCGATGATCAGTATGTAGAACACGCCGATCTCGCCGGGCGCCACCAATGACATCATCTCCGGGTCGTCGATCGCGGCGCGCATCCCCGCCATCCCGCCTACTGCATTGAACACCAACGGCAACAGCATTACCGAGAACGCAATGGTCAGAACACCTTGCAGCAGGTCTGTGATAATCGCCGCCGACAATCCACCGGCCATGCCGTAGCCCACAAACAAGATGGCCATCAGAATGATCGCCCAACCTTCGGGTACGCTGCCTCCAGTACAGGCTTCGATTACGGCGCTCGACCCCTTCAGCATCAAGCCGATCATCACCATCAGGTTTGCCACGGCGATCGCGCCGTATAGAATACCGACGCTGCGATTGTAACGAGCTTCAAATACGTCGGACATGGTGATCGCGCGGAAGCGCCGCATGACGGGTGCAATCAGCCAGTAAAACGGGGTCGCGAAGAGGTACAGCCACTGATACCAGATGCCGGACAAGCCGTTGGTGAAGCTCTTGGATGCCACGCTCACAGCTTGGTCCGACGAAGTGCCGGATCCAAAGCTGAACATGATCATCGTGAACTTGCCGAAGCGACGGGGCATCACGAAGCTGCTCAGTCCACTCACCATTCGGCTGGTGTAAACGCCGATACCGACCACCAACACCAGGTAGAGGAAGACCACGAGAAGGTCAGCTATGTGCAGTCCGAACATCAACTTGGCCTCTTATCGCCCTTCTTCCACCCGGAACAAACCGTCGACAAAACGCAGGCCAACGTCGTGGCCGAGAAGACTGGATTGCGGGTCGGTACCCAGCAGATCGAGTGGGTTCAGGAACCCAACTGCCTCCAGTTCTGATTCCGTCAGCACTCCGAGGCCGGCGAGAAAGTTCATGCATTCCAACATGTCGCGTCCCGAGCCAGCCAACTGATCCGAGTCTCTGCAGTGGAGCCACCCGTTCGACTCCAGGGTGACTGGCCGGCCGCAGAGTTCATAGTCGCCGGGCGGCAACCCAGCCAGCGGCATTAGATCGCTAGTGACGATGAACCGTTCCGGCGCCTTGGCCTTCAACATCACTCGCAGCATCTCTTTGGGCTGATGGAATCCATCGGTTACGCACATAGCGGTCAGTCGGTCGTCAGCCAGCATCGGCCAGAGTGGGTTCTTGTGGCGATCGATCGATGAACTAATCCCGTTCCCCAGATGGGTGGCCGCTCGGGCACCGGCGTCGATTGCCGTACGAATGGTCAAAGTGTCGGCGTCGGTATGGCCCAACGACACGACCGTATTGGTGGTTCGCGTCACGTGGTCGATCAACTCGAGCGCACCGGGGACCTCCGGAGCCAGCGTCATGATTGCTACACGATCGTTGGCCAACTCGCGAAGTCGTTCGAAGAATTCGATCGAAGCCGGACGCACAAAAGCGGGGTCGTGAATGCCACGCGGTCCGTCATCGGGGTTGATGAACGGACCTTCAATGTGAACACCGAGGTTTCTGGTCGTGGATTCGCCGCCTGTCCAGCGCGCCAGAACCGGCAGGCAACGTTCGTAGCGTTCCGGAGACGTCGTGGTGACGGTGGGGCAGAAACCGATTACCCCGCGCCGGTGGAGTAGCCTGGCGACCCGCTCAATCTCGTTCTCAGTGAGATCGGCAGTCCCGAAATCGACTCCGTCCGCACCGTTGACCTGCAGATCAATGAACCCTGGAATCATGCAACGTCGTCCGATAGCGAGGCTGAATCGACGTCCAGATACACCCAGGTATTAGAGTGCTGCTTCAGGATCGAGGCCGGGTGTTCGGGGTCGATCGGTCTGTCGGAACCAAGGCAATCGCGCACTGCAGGCGCCTTGCGCAGATCGGGGACGCTGCAGATCACGTGGTGGGTCTTCAATATCGCCGGGATCGAAATCGATATCGCCTGCGTGGGCACTTGGTCGAGGTCTTCGAACCAGCCTTCCCCTACCTGCTGCCTTCGACAGGCCTCATCGAGGTCGACGACCAGAAATGAGCAGGGAGCGTCGAACTCGGCGGGCGGGTCGTTGAACGCCAGGTGTCCGTTCTCGCCGATACCGACCAGAGCCAGATCGATCGGCTCTGCGTCCAGGAGCGCAGCGAGTCGTTCGCATTCCGCAGCCGGATCTTCCATGTCTCCGCGAATTTCGTGGAAGACAGCCGGCTTCACCGGCCTCACGAGCCGCTCTCTGAGATAACGTCTGAAGGAAGCGGGATGATCGGCGTCTATCCCGACGTATTCATCGAGATGAAACAGTTCGACCCGAGACCAATCGATTTTTTCACGCTTTGTCAGAAAACTCAGAAGCTCAAACTGAGAAGCGCCCGTCGCTGCCAGCATGCGCGCTTTCGTCTTCTCGGCGAGTATCTGCCGCAGAATGGAGCTTGCCTTTTTTGCTGCCTCCCGGCCGAGAGTTACTTTGTCCGGCAGTACTTCAATATGAATAGGCAAATGGAATCTCCCTCTCAGAGAAATCCGAAAGACGCTCGCGTGCTCAATGTGGCATCTCGATCAGACCCTGCGTGGCATCGGAAGATCGTGCAAGTGATCGGGCATCGTAGTGTAGTCCGGGGATTCAATACCCGACGCCAGTTCCTCGATCCTTACAGCTCTGCCGCTGGCGAACGACTGATTGGCGGCGATGCCTGTGAGCAAAGAGTAGGCGCCGGAGCGCTGGTCGGCGGCCTGGTACAGTGGGTCGCGGCTTTCAATGCCCGAGAAGATACAATCGAGCATCCTTGAATCGGCACCGATATGATCGCCCTCTGCCTCTGGAATATCGATTTCACTTGGAGCGCCCCGGAGCGGGATGATCCTCGTACTCATTTTCCCCCGATTGCGTAGCTCACCGTCGACATCCTCAAACTGCTGCAGCACTGATGAATGCTCCAATCGTCCCCGAGTGCCGTTGAAGACAATCTGAAATCCTTCCCACGCATTGAAGGCATTCAGCGAATAGGTCATCAACACGCCGTCGTCGTAAGCAACGAGTAGATTCATACTATCCTCGATGTCGATCTCCGGCCTCCACACACACTGGTCCCGATGGTACCCGTCGAAGTTCTCGTTGTCGAGGTAAAGCTGTTTGTACAGGGAGTGCGCGGCGAGGTCTAGGAAAAAACTGCACGCCGCCTTCTCGGGGCAGGTCAGGCAGCGTTCTTGGTGGCTTCTGAGCCCCATGCGCCGGGCCATCTGTGGGGTGTAGTATTCGCGCTTACCAGTGGCCATGACTGACACTGGAATCGCTGAAAGCCACCAGTTGACCAAGTCGAAATGGTGAGTGGACTTGTGTACCAACAGACCACCTGAGTTCTCTTTGCGACTGTGCCAGCGGCGGAAATAGTCCGCCCCGTGCATGGTGTTCAGTAGCCAGTGAAAGTCGACTGACAATATGTCGCCCACCGATCCCGACATCAGCAGTTCTTTGATCTGAACGTAGGGAGGGGCGTATCGGAGGTTGAAGATTGCCCTGCATAAACGCCCGGTTCTCTTCTGAGCTTCGAGCACGGCGCGACATGTTTCGGCCGTGGTGGTCATCGGCTTTTCCGTGATGATATCACAGCCAAGTTCCATACCCCGGACGATATAACCGTGATGCGTTGAATCGGTGCTCGTCACGATGATAGTATCCGGGCGCTGTTCGGAGATCATCCGCTCAAATTCGTCGGCGTGGTAGGTGGGAATTAGACGACCGGTGTCGCGTTGGCCCCACTCCTGAGCCAACCGCATTCGCCCTTCATTTACATCACAGTAACCAACCATCTCGCAGGTGTCGGAGTACGTCCTGTTTATGGCCTCTTGGTACATGATGGACCGCGAACCGACGCCGACGATGCCGTACCGTCTGTTGCTTTGGCCGCCGGATTTCTGTTTCGATAAGGGACTTTGGCCCAGCCAATACCCGAGACCGGCGCCGGCGGACGTCTCCAAGAACCGCCGTCGCGTCACCTCCAGAGGCGCCCGGAGTGGTGAATTCATGTTCTCACGCTCCCTTTAGGTTTGTAGCTGTATTTCCTTCAGTGTGTGCGGGTTCTTCGGGAGAAGGATCACTGGGGTAACATATCCCAACGACTCGACATCTCCAGTACCGAGAGACATACTCGGGATTGACGGAAGACGAGACCCAAACCGGAATCGCCATTCCGGGCTGGCGCCAGGCCAAATAGGAGAAACCATGCTCCGCAAGACTCGTGTCCACTTCATTCTCACGGTTGCCGTCCTCACTCTGCTAATGGGAGCCGACGCCGCAGCCCAGATGGTGCGTGTCGGCATTATCGGCCTCGACACGTCGCACAGCCCCGCATTTGCGAGGATCCTGAACGACCCCTCAGATACCTCCGGTTTTTTGGTAGTGGCGGCGTACCCACACGGCAGCCCGGACATCGAATCGAGCGTAAGTCGCATCCCGCAATACACCGAAGAGGTTCAGGGTCTGGGTGTCGAAATCGTCGAGTCCATCGGCGCGCTCTTGGAGCAGGTTGACGTCGTACTCCTCGAAACAAATGACGGTCGGCCACACTTCGAACAGGCGTTCCAGGTGATCGAAGCTGGCAAACCGCTGTTCATCGACAAGCCAATTGCCGGCTCGCTCGTCGACGCTGTGAAGATCTTCGATGCGGCCGAGCGATGGGGCACGCCCGTGTTTTCGTCTTCATCGCTGCGGTACCACGAGGCGGCGCAGGCCATACATCAGGGTTCAATCGGCGATGTGCTCGGCGCCGACACATATAGCCCAGCGCCGATCGAGCCGACCCATCCAGACCTATTCTGGTACGGCATCCATGGTGTCGAAACGCTGTTTACGGTGTTGGGTAAAGGCTGCGAGTCGGTGCAGCGGTTCTATTCGGAAGGTGCGGACGTGGTGGTGGGAAGATGGTCCGACAACCGGATCGGTACATTCCGGGGCGTGCGCGACGGTAGACGAGGCTACGGTGGCACTGCTTTCGGCACGGATTCCGTTGCAGTGATGAGTGGTTCTGGCAGCTACCGTCCACTCTTGGCTGAGATAGTCCGCTTTTTCCGCACTGGCGTTGCTCCGGTATCACCGGAAGAAACGCTGGAGATCTATGCTTTTATGGAAGCCGCCGACGAAAGCAAACGGCTCGACGGTGCTCCGGTATCGGTCTCAGAGGTGCTCGACCATGCTGTAGCGGAGGCCAGGAGGTAGTACCGACCAAGTCTTCGGCGAAGACGATGAGGGAATACTTGCCTGCACAGAGGCCGGTTACGAAGTGACCGCGCTAGATGATAGATCCCTCAGGTAGATTTCTTGAAGCCCCATCCCTACCAACACACCACGCATGTACGCAAACGATTGCTTTATCCCGGGCAAAGGATCATTCGCGTTGATCTCGTACTCTAGGTTCACGTATCCTTCATAGCCCATATCCACGAGTTGCTGGAAGATCGCCGTCATCGGCATCGCTCCCTCGCCTACACTGCACTGGCTGTCCTTGTCCATCAGATCGCGCAGATCTTTCACGTGCACGTCGAGGACTCGGTCACCAGCTTCCGCGATCGCTTCGACAATGTCGACGCCAGTTCTCGTTGTGTGGCCCAGGTCGACGCACAACCCCACACGAGGATCCATGTCTCCGATCACGGGCAAAGCATCGCGTGGCCCTGGGAAGTACTGATCTTCGGGACCGTGATTGTGTATTGCGACTTTGATGTCGTACTCCTGAACGAAGCGTTCAATACGCGGCATTGTTTCCACTGAAGGAGCGATTACCATCAGGGGCATTCCGCACGCACGAGCATAGTCGAAGTAGGGCCGCATGTTTTCGTCATTGTCTTCCTGCAGCGTAATCACGCCCCCACCTACGATCTCTATCCCCGCATCCGCAAACGCTTGGCATCCGGATACGATTTCTTCCGCCGTCGACTCATACGGCAGGTGGAACGACTTAACGCTCACGTACTTGGACGGGATCGCGTTGATGGCCGCGATCGCGTCTTCGCGATTCAGTTCCCTCAGAGAGTAGCTTGCGACACCTAGCTTGATGCCTCCAGCTGGCAGAACTGGGCTCTCCGGTGCGCACCCCGTCATCGTTGCTGGAAGCACCCCTCCGGTCACTCCCGCTGCTCCAGCTACTCCTGCTGCCTTCAGAAAATCTCGTCTGCTCCTGGTGCTGTCTGTCATCTATGTTTCTCTCCATTCCTCTCGCTATGATCGCTCGACTCTAGGCTTGAGGGTGGTCAGTGACGCAATCTTCACGGGTTCGCCCCTCTTTGCGCTCTCTCGAGCGCCTACACCGAGCAAGACAGACATCGCGCCATCGCGGGCGCCTGCTGCATGTCGGTATGGATCCGGAGCGTTGGGGTCCCTGAAGATGCGATCCTTCAACCGAGTGTCGCCGCCACCGTGGCCGCCACCTCCGTGTGCGATTTGTATGAGTTCGGTATCGCCGAAATTGTCGGTCACCCTGATCTCATCGTAGTTCTCGGCCTGCCAGGGTTGCCGCTCCTTGATCCAGGCATCGATTCTCCCCTTGGTGCCGTTGAAGGCGATGCGGTATCCCTCATAGGGGGAGTAAGTGGTGCATGAGTAACTAACGTGCACGCCGTTCATGTACCTGATCTGGGCCGCCATCTTGTCGAATATGTCGATGTCGTTCGCCCAGACGCATTTGTCTCGGATATATCCGTCATGGTGCTCGTGATCTACGTAGAGGTTGGTCAAGAGCTGGTCCTGGGTGATGTCCCAGTGGTATTCGCATGTACTAGCGTGTGGACATCCGCGGCACCTGTCATGTCTGAACGGGTTGTTGTGTCCGTAAAACTCGAGTGCGCCGTATCCAAACACCTCTTCCGGCTCGGAGTCGATCCACCAGTTGAGTAGGTCGAAATGGTGTGTAGACTTGTGTAGGAACAGAGTGCCACCGCTCCGTTCCCTGCCGTGCCAGCGGCGGAAGTAACTCGAGCCGTGCTCGGTGCCCAGGTACCAGTGGAAATCCACGGAGGTGAGGCGACCGATGCGGCCCCCCATCAATAGTTCCTTCATCCTGGTTCGATGAGGTGAATAACGGTAGTTGAATGTGACGGTGACATTCTTGCGCGTGCGCGCCTGTGCGTCGAGGATCGCCTGACATTTGACCTCGTCAGTGGTCATGGGCTTTTCAGAGACGATGTCGCAGCCCATCTCCATTCCTTTGATGATGAACTCGTCGTGGGTGTTGTCCACTGTAGTCACGCAAAGAGTGTCAGGCCGGGTTTGGCTGATCATCTCAGAGAAATCAGTGAAGGTCGGACAGTCTACTCCCATGTAGTCTTTTGCGAAGGCCAATCTCCCGGGGTTGATATCGCACAGGCCGACGAACTCCACTTCGTTGGCGTATTCTTGCGCGACATCGCGGCCCCACATGCGGATGGCGCGGATACCCGTGCCGACAATTGCATAGCGCATCTTCTGGGCTCTTCGGGCTCGACGCGAGCCCTGCATCGCCAATGTACTGGGGCTCGCCACAACAGATGCGGCAACCGCACCGCCTCCGGTTTTCAGAAAGTCTCTCCTGGAAACCTGGTGTGTTTCCTTTCGCATGACGTCTCCTTCTGTTAGCTAATAGCGCAGGCCCCGGGTTGCATTACACCGCGGGTTCCCACCCAGATTCGTATTCACGTGTCCAGAGCTGCATTGCCTCTATGTCGTCCAGGATGTGGCCTGTTGTCGGATCGCAGTGCAACGCTCGGCCGGTGTGCTGTGCGATGTTGCCGAGGTGGCAGAGCAGGACGCTATTGCGCCCGTCATGTATTGGAGCATTCAAAGTGTCTTCACCGCGGATGGTGGCTAGCAAGTTTGCGATGTGCATGTCCGTGAGGGATCCGGCGCCGCTGGTGTCGAGGGCGTCTTCAGCCGAGTCGAGCACCTCGCTCTTCACTTCGTTGTTGTCGTTGTCATAAACAACGTAGCCCGAACGGTCGATGATCGCGGTCCCCTCGGTGCCGTGCACTGCGGTGCCGCGTCCGCGGCCTTCGACGAGACGCCCGTTACAGCTGCGACCGTCCCAGGTAATAGTGGTTCCATTATCGAAATCGAATGACGCAACCTGCGTGTCGGGAAACTCCCAATCGTCGTCGAAGTGGTACCGTCCACCGGCTGACGTGACGTGTATAGGGTAGTCGACCTGCAAAGCCCAACGGGCTACATCGAGTTCGTGAGCCGCATTGTTGTTGATCTCACCGGTGCCCCAGCGCTTGAACCAATGCCAATTGTAGTGGACCACGTTGTCACGGTACGGTGTGCGCGGCGCCGGCCCCTGCCACAGCTCGTAGTCGAGCCAATCCGGGACCGAAGCAACTCTCCCGTGTCCTATGGTGCCGCGCGTATTGGCATACCATGTGCGCGCGTAGTAGGGTCGTCCTATCAGCCCGTCGTGGATCTGCTGGATCGCGGAGATCGACGTGGGAGACGAACGCTGCTGGTTGCCCATCTGCACGTGGAGGCCGTAATGAGCCTGTGCCCGGACGAGCATCTCGCCTTCGAGCGGGTTGTGGCTGCACGGTTTCTCCACGTAAACGTGTTTGCCCGCTTGAAGTCCAAGGATTGCGGCAGGAGCGTGCCAGTGGTCGGGAGCGGCGATCACCAAGACATCCACATCGTTATCGTCGAGTGCGCGTCGGAAATCTGTCACGCCTCGCGGCCGTTGTTCCTGGAGTGCAGGTAATGTTTGGGAAGGTTGTCCTTCCCGCGCCCGGGTTTGCCGTGGCTCACAAACCCCCGCAATAGCTTTGTCCACCGCCCGTGAATCGACGTCGCAGATATAGGTTACCTCCGCCCCGGCTCCGGCGAAGCTCTGCGCCACAACGAAGCCACGGCTGTTCACACCCATCACGGCTGCCCTTATCTGGTCGCTGGGTGCCGCAGTCCTTCGAATCTTCGGAAGGCCACTCCAGGCGGTGAGCCCCAGCCCAGCGGCGGCGCCCTGAGCTACAAATTCTCGTCGGTCGATTCTGTTGGTCATGGCGAAAACTCCCGAATCTTGATGTTGCGGAACCATACATCGTCGCCGTGGTCCTGTAGGACAATGTGTCCCGTACGTTTATCCGCGAATCCCGCTATCGGCACGTACTTGCTGGCAGCGAACGCTGAGTCGAATGCGGGGGCTCCGATGTCGAACTCCAGCACCAAAACGCCGTTCAGCCAATGCTCGCCGTGTGTACCGCGGAAGACTACTCGAGCCTCGTTGTAAGACCCCACCGGTCGAAGTTGTTTTGCGGACCCGGGTACCAAAAGGTCGTACAGCGCTGCTGTGGTACGGTTGGGGCCGTTCTGGGCATCAGGGTGTAGATCGTCGTCTAGAATCTGGTACTCGAAGCCGAGTGCAGCGTGGACTGGAGGTGACGCTGCGGACATCTCTTCGGAAACGTTGTACTTGATGCCGCTGTTCGCTCTGGGGGCCACCTTCCACTCTAGCACTAGCTCGAAGTCAGTGAACATATCGACCGTGAGGATGTCGCCTCCCTCCAGTGGTTGGCCATCCTCCGCGGTGGGTATATCGCCGCTTGCCACCTTGCGGATGGCGCCCTCCTCGATGATCCAGTGTCCCTCTGGTATCGAATCTCGACCCAATCCACGCCAGCCAGCGAACGACTCTCCGTCGAACAGGAGCCTCCAGCCCTCGGCCTCTTCGGCCGCGGTCAAAAAGTTGGGCTGGAGCTGTGTGTTTGTCTCGGAATCGCCGCTGCTTTCACTACTGCAGCCGAGGAGTAATAATGGAAAGGTACACGCCCAGATTAGGTGTTTGAGACGATTCATGGCATCAAATCCGACTAATCCGTGTTGGAAAGGACCTCTGTGATTCTATAGAGATTATACGGCAGTGTACGGTGGCGGGCTAGGCGACTATCCCGGGTGTCAGGCTCCGATCACTACATGCGGTGCGAGCGCAGATTGCCGCTGATTAACGCGGAGGGACGCGGAATACTACGATGGATTGGGCATGGAGACGGGCCAGGCGAAGCGGAGCGAGCACATCTTTTGACCGGCCCATCTATTTGTGCATGTTTTGCCGCGGAAGAACGCGGAAAACGCGGGATACAACGATGTATGGATTCCCCACCCAACCGAGCAAGATCATCCGCGTACATCCGCGGCTCAACCCATATTGGTTTGTTGCCGCTACTCGTAACGCAACGCTCCCATGGGATCGACGCGCGACGCGCGCATTGCTGGAATGAAGCCGGCACCCAGTGCCACGATAGTGAGCAGTAACGTAACCACGCCGATCACGAGCGGGTCGGTTCCTTCAGCACCGTAAAGCAGTGACTGGGATGCCCGTCCCAGACCCAGCCCAGCGGCTACTCCGAGCACGCCACCAATGATGGTCATCCGTCCGACTTGCCAGAGCACCATGCTGAGAACGCGCCCGCTGTCAGCACCGAGGGCCATACGCAGCCCAATCTCCCTGGTTCGGAGCGTCACGGTGTAGGCTAGTACCCCGTAGAGTCCGATGGCGGCAAGTGCTGTGGCCACCGCAGCGAACGCCGCTGAGAGCGTGCCGATCAGTCGGTCCAATACGACGTTCTCGCTCACCTGCTGTTCCAGCGTTTTCAAGCCCTCAACCGGCAAGTTTGCGTCGAGTCCGCTAACCACCCGCGGGATATCCTGCATGATCTCTCTCGGGTCTATTGACGTCCGAACATAAAACGTCAGGTCTCCCGTGCTTGCTCTTTGGCGATATGGTATGAAGAAGAGTGGCGGTACTTCCTGCTTTACCTCAGCATATCTCATATCGCCAATGAGTCCCACGATCTGGATGTCCAGTTCACTGGCCATGTCGTTACTGGACATCCACTTACCCACTGCATCCCTGCCGTTGAGGCCAAACTTGCGCGCAAAAACCTCGTTGACGATCGCCACTTTCGGAGCACCCAAGTCATCTGATTGAGTGAACTCTCGGCCTGCCACGAGGGGAACACCCAGAGTGTTGAAATACCCAGTACCCACGAAATTGCGGCGCGAGTTATCGTCTATGTCGGGACCGGACTCGAATCCCTCAACCGACACATCCGTACCCCAATTGCTTCCCGACAGCACGGGTATGATCGCGGCCGATACGGCAGTCACCCCAGGCATAGCACCGAGTTCTTCCTCGAGGCGAGCGAACAAGTTGTGTGACTCTTCCGGTTCGTAGCCGTTCATCCGCGGCGAGATGTTGAATGCCACGATGTTATCGGTATTCAGGCCGAGGTCGACTCTGCTCACGTTAGATAGGCTCTTGATGAAAAGGCCCGCCGCGATGAGCAATGCCATCGAAAGCGCAATCTGGGCCGTCACGAGGGAACTGCGAAACCGCGCAGCCGAGCGCGCTCCCGATGCTTGACCGGTACCAGCGCGGACCAAGGTCATTAGGTCAGGCCGCGTGCTGTGCAATGCGGGATACATACCAAAGAGGAATCCCGTTGCCATAGACACCACAGCCGCGAAAAGAAGTATCGAAGGTCGCAGGTCTAGCGCCAGCATTGATGCCGATTCCGCTGGAAGTATCGAACCGACGATGCTCAGGGTCCATCGCGCGACTACCAGGCTTGCCACGCCGCCCAGTAGAGCGAGCATGCAAGAATCAGTAAGGAGCTGCGTCATCATCTGATACCGGCTTGCTCCCAGCGATCCCCGGACGGCCATCTCCTGGCTGCGGCTTGCCCCTTGTGCAAGCAACAGGTTTGCGATGTTTGCGCAGGCGATGAGCAATACAACCGCCGTTATCGAAAACAGCATCAGGAGTGGAGTTCGGACCTCACCATGCAACGAACTCTGACCGCGATGACCAGGTGCGAAGTCTATCTTCTTGGCCTTGAACCGTTCCAGTGTCTGTTCGCTCATACCTCCCTGAAGTGGGACTTCCACCTCATGGATTATTCCGCTGTAGACAATGTTGAGCTCGGCGCCGGCTTGCTCGAGTGTCACACCAGGCGCAAGACGCCCAAACGCGTAAGCCCAGTAGTTTCTCCGATCCTCAAAGTCATCAAAGAAGGTCTCCACCTGCCCCCGCATAGTTATGGGGATGAAGACGTCCGGGCGTGCACCTAGTGTCGTACCCTCGAACCCGCGTGCGGCAACCCCGACGATCGTCATCGGATGACCGTTGACAGTTATTGTCTGGCTCAACACGTTCGGATCGCTCCCGAGGCGATTGGCCCAGAAGTGATGGCTCAGCACTGCAACAAAGTGTTCGCCGATTATCTGGTCGTCGGCAGGACCGAGTAGGCGCCCCAATGCAGGACGGACCCCGAGCACCGGGAAGTACGAACCGGACACAAGTGAGCCTCGACCGTTCAAGGTCTGATTCACATGGGCCAGATTCGCCTCGAAGAGTCTGTGCGCCGCTATGCCCGAGAATCCGCCAGATTGCCGCTCGAGATCGCGGAACATCGGGTAACTGAAGATCTCAGTACAATCACCTGACTGGTTGCACGATTGCGACCCGTGGTTCGGCCTCTGCGCCTTGATGTTGATCAAGCGTCCGGGGTCCTCAACCGGAAGTGCCTGCATGAGCATCTGATCGAATAGCGAGTAGATCGCAGTGTTTGCGCCGATGCCGAGGGCCAGTGATAATACCGCCACGGTGGTGACGAAAGGTGATTTGGTGAGTGAGCGTAATGCCATCTTCAGTTTTGTCATCCGGTGTATCCTCTTCCTGGCGCAAACTCGAGCTGAATCAGGATTCTGCAATACGTGCGTACTACTAGTTAGACACCCCTCACGGCGGTTGCGTTGTAATGGACCTGTTATTGCGCCGGAGACTACGAAACAATTACACGACGTGTCCGTAATTCCATTAGTTACACAACTAATGCAGAGGAACTTGGACCGCTCACCTGAACGCGCACCGCTAGGATCTCACTTCTTATGGAGGTTTCTCGTACCATGAAAGTTGTATCAGTATCGGTATTGGCCCTGCTGGCAGTAGGCTCGAGTTTGTCCGCACAGTCGGCCTCGGCAATCGAGGCGGAAGAGGAAGCTGTAAAAGAGGTGATCGTAACAGCTTACATCGAGGGCATTCACAACGAGCGAGACGTTGACAAGATCAGGAGCGGATTCCACCAGGACTTCAACATGCTCAGCTTTCGCGACGACGCGATCAACCCGGTCTCGATTCAACAGTGGATTGGAGGGATAGAAACAAGTCTGGAGAGAAATCCCGATCCTCCGGAGGTGCCGGTGAGACCCGAATTTGCTGCCGTGGAAGTCTCTGGGAACGCCGCCGTGGCGAGAATCGAGGTGTACAGAGGCGCGAGGCACCTATACACCGACTTCATGTCGCTCTACAAGTTCGAGGATGGCTGGAAGATCGTTAACAAGATCTTCTACTCGCATCCCAGCTGATCGATTCGCGGGTTCGTTAGAGAAAACCCTACCGAGGTTCGGAAGGGTTTTCTTTTACTCGGTAGCGTTGGATCCCCCGGTCGGTAGATTTCGAATTATGGCCCAGAGCGCATTGACGCTACTGGGAGAACCTCGAGACTAACCGGGGGATCTATGCGCATCACTTCCGCTGTCTTTCTTTCCCTTCTGTTCGTCTGCAACGGCTGTACACGGCCCCCGGATCCGTCAGCGGTGTTTGACGGAACGTCAGGCGAGTGGATCGACCTTACCTACTCATTCTCCGAAGAGACGATCTACTGGCCCACCGGTATGCCGTTCTCGCACGAGGAGGTTGCCTATGGGCCGAGTGAGGCAGGCCATTTCTACTCGTCATACAACTACACAGCTAACGAGCACGGTGGAACGCACTTCGATGCGCCGATCCACTTTGCGGAAGCTCAACAGACGGCAGAACAGATCTCTGTGAACCGCTTGGTGGGCCCGGCTGTAGTAGTCGACGTGACCGCGAACGTCCATCCCGACTATCAGGTGCAGGTGTCCGACCTGGAAGCGTGGGAGCAAGTACATGGGCCGATACCAGACGGTGCTCAGGTATTGATTCGAACTGGATGGGGTGATCGGTGGCCCGACAAGGCTTCTTTTCTGGGTACCGATATGACCGGACCGGAGGCTGTACCGCACCTGCACTTCCCAGGCATCTCACCAGAGGCTGCGCAATGGCTAGTCGATGAACGGAATATCGATGCGGTGGGTATCGATACGCCGAGTATCGACTACGGGCAGGCTACGCTATTTGAGACGCACGTGATAATGTATGAGGCCGGCCTTATCGGCTATGAAAATATCGCCAACCTCGAACAACTGCCCGAGCAGGGGGCGTTTGTGGTTGCGCTTCCGATGAAGATCGAGGGAGGGAGTGGGGGACCGCTTAGGATAGTGGGGTTTGTGCCGGGTGGAGAGTGATGAGTTGGTGTGGGAGAGTTCTGGAGTATTGAAGGTGAACATCCAACAGCCAACATCGAACATCCAACGTCGAAGTGGAGCTTTCCCTACTTTCCGTTGGATGTTGGATGTTCCTTGCTGGATGTTGGATGTTCACATCGGCATAAACCCTTGATCCGCCCAGAACGCATCTTTGTAGAACTTTTCCAGGTCGAGAAGTTGCGACAGGTGATTTTTCTCCCACTCAGTCAGCCACGAAAAGAGTTTCTTCAGTTCCGGGTCGTCGGTCTTCTCGGCGTGTTCGGAGTAATAAGCGATCGCACGTTTCTCTAGATCGCATCCGATGCCGATCGCGGCCATCTCAAAGGTGCCTTTCTTGAGCGATCTTTTGAAATCGTCGTCGATGATGGCATGTGAGCCACCGCCGACCTCCGCGGTGCTCACTGCACCGAGATCCAGAGAACCGGTATCGAACAAGGCTTGTGCCTGACCTTTGAGGATCGCGATGTGGGCTTCCTCGTCTCTGGCCAACGATTTGAATATCCCTTGAACGGCTGGGTCGGTCGTCGTTGTTGCCGCGTGCGTGTAGAGTTGGTGGCCCTTCACTTCCGCCAGCAGGGCTTCCTTGACTACCTCTATCATTGCGGCTCTCACGTCGTCTGTCATCAATTTTCCTCTAGCTGAGTTAGCATTTCGTTATGCCGAAAAAAGCGCCACCGGCTGATTTCTCGACTGTCAATCGGAAATCTCGCTCAATGAAACAACGATAGGGGGTTTGGCGACTGTTGACAACGAGTCGTGGAATTAGATTCAGCAAACCGGGAGGAAAACAAAAATGGACAGAACCTGCGATAGCCAAGGCAGCAAAACGTCTTACACCCGACGCTATTTCATACAAGCTGCAGCATTGGGCATGGCGGCGCCGGCCGCTTTGGGAAGGAGGAGTCAGATGAGGGTACTCAGCCGCACCAACAGGCAACATGGGTGGCCGAGCTATGACGACGCCATCGTCATCGATTTTCTCGCCAGTCCGGGCCCCTTCAACATCCCCATCGACATTCCGTTGACGGACGAAATGGTGCAAAATGCTGCAGCATCTGGCATCACTGCCGTGAACCTGACGGTCAGTGGTGGTGGCTTCGAATCGACGATCAGGAATATGGCAAAGTGGTACGCCGAGATCGACAAGTATCCAGGTGTGATGTGCCAGGTCCGGACAGTCAGCCAGATGAACGATGCGAAGCGAGACGGTTTGCTGGGCATCGTATTCGGTTTTCAGGACACGACGCCGATCGAGGACGATCTATCGCGGCTCGAGGTCTTCTACAACCTGGGCGTCCGGATCACCCAGCTCACCTACAACACTCGGAACCTCGTGGGAGATGGGTGTCTGGAGACGGCCAACGCCGGACTCAGTAACTTCGGTCGTGAGGTGGTCCAACGCTTGAATGAACTCAATGTGCTCGTCGACTTGAGCCATTGCTGCCAGCGAACCACCGCCGAAGCGATTGAGGCATCGGCCTATCCTGTGTCGTGCACTCATACTGGTTGTACGGCTGTGGCTCCGCACCCTCGTAGTAAACGTGACGAGGAATTGCGCAGCCTTGCCGAGCGCGGTGGGGTTGCCGGCATCTATTTGATGCCGTTCCTTACGCCTGGGCGTATCGCGACTACCGCTGATCTGATCGAGCACATCGAGCATGCAGTGCAGGTTTGTGGAGAGGAGCACGTGGGTATCGGCAGTGATCTCTCCATCACGCCCATCGACGAGTCCGATGAGTACTGGAGACTCCACCGCCAGTTTGTTGCCTCCCGAAAGAGCCGTGGCATCGCGGCACCCAACGAAGACGAAGAGATCCTGTTCATGGTGCCGGAGCTGAATTCACACCGACGCATGGAGATGGTTGCATCCGCGCTTTCATCGCGCGGGCATACGGACGACCGCATCGAGAAGATCATTGGTGGGAACTTCCTGCGGTTGGTGAAGGAGGTCTGGGGGGATTAGGGCGGTTAGTTGTTCCCGGCCATTGAAGGCCAAAGTTCCTGCAGCGTTTGCCGTGGTTCGCGACATATGCTGATGACCACGTCGCGCTCCTC
>JBDHHK010000085.1:0-18467 GCA_039589395.1 Gemmatimonadota bacterium | reverse complement strand
GATGGATGGCTCGTGCAGCCACACTTGCGGCATCGCGTTTTTGGCTTTTTGGCGCTTGCGCTAACCCTTGGTTCTGTTTTCCTCGCAACGACGACCTGGAGCTTCAGCGGGCCATCCTGGGCTAGCGGCGGGATCACGATGTTGCTGTGTATGGTATTCGTGCCGGTTGTCGTTGCGACAAGAGAATTGGCCACTCTTGCTGACGACACCAAAGAGCGATTGAGCACCTCGAGGGTCCGCGCCAGTCAGATGCTGGCTCTACTCGTTGGCGTGACCGCAGTATGCTGGACCGGTGCAGATGGCCTCGTCCTGGTATGGCCTCTCTGGTCCGCCGTGCTCGGGGCTTCGGCATTTCTGCTGCTCAAGTCCGTAGTCGCCTGAGCGACAAGTTTCAGCTGAGGCCAATGGAAAAGAAATCAATAGTCCTGCTCACTGGCGCCTCGGGTTATGTTGGCGGTCGGTTGTTGCCAGAACTCGAGGCCGGTGGGCAATCGATAAGATGTTTGGCGCGCAAGCCCAAGTTTCTCAAACAGCGAGTCGCACCTGGAACGGAGGTCTTTCAAGGAGACTGTCTCGACCCGGCCTCGCTCGACCCGCCAATGACAGGAGTAGACACCGCGTACTACCTGGTGCACTCCATGGGCTCATCTGGCAACTTCGAGGACTTGGATATTCAGGCAGCCGCCCACTTCGGCGCCGCGGCGGCGCGTGCAGGAGTTCGGCGCATCATCTACCTAGGTGGCCTAGGCGGAGAAAAGGAAGACCTGTCGCCTCACCTGCGGAGTCGTCAAGAAACCGGCAAAGAGCTGCGCGCCAAAGGAGTGCCAGTCATCGAGCTGCGCGCATCGATAGTACTTGGGTCCGGAAGTCTGTCGTTCGAATTGATCAGAGCGCTGGTTGAGAGGCTTCCTATCATGATCTGTCCGAGTTGGGTTCAAGTCAGGGCGCAGCCAATCGCGATTGAGGATCTGATCGCCTACCTGGTTGAGGCTCTTCTTTTGGAGGGAGACGAGTCTCGAGTGTTCGAGATTGGCGGTGCCGATCAGGTCTCTTACGCCGACATAATGCGCGAATACGCGCGCCAACGCGGCTTGCGAAGGGTGTTCCTTTCAGTGCCCGTGCTCACCCCGAGACTCTCTTCTTTGTGGCTGGGACTGACTACTCCGGTGTACGCACGCGTGGGGAGAAAGCTCATCGAAGGGGTTCGAAATCCAACCGTTGTATCCAGCGACGACGCCATGAGCGAGTTCAGCGTTCGCCCAATGAACCTCAGCGACGCGATTTCCCGCGCCATGTCGAACGAAGACCAACAATTCGCGGTTACGCGTTGGTCGGACGCAATCTCATCGGCGGGTTACCCCAAGAGCTGGGGTGGCGTGAAATTCGGGTCGCGGCTCGTCGACTCTAGAACCATGCGCGTATCGGCAGACGCACCCGCCGCATTCACTCCCATTCGGAGAATAGGAGGGAAACGCGGCTGGTACTACGCAGATTGGCTGTGGCAGCTACGCGGGTTCCTAGACCTGTTTGTTGGAGGAGTGGGCATGCGCCGCGGCCGGCGAGATCCCGAGGAATTACAAGTCGGTGACGCCCTGGATTTCTGGCGAGTCGAGGTTTATGAAACCGATCGTAGGCTACGTCTTGCCGCCGAAATGAGACTACCCGGGCGCGCCTGGCTCGAATACGAGGTGCTGCCTACGCGGGGCGGCGCCGAGATTCGCCAGACCGCGGTGTTCGATCCGATCGGTCTGGCGGGTTTGCTGTACTGGTACGGGATCTTCCCGCTGCACAAGCTGACATTCGAGGGCACTCTGAGGGGAATTGCGCGGCGCGTGGAATCGCGGTAGTCGCCCAGAGTCTATCTGGGAATTGCCGGTAGTACCACATGACTCGAGGCGTTCGGGCCACGCTCAACCGTCCAAACCGGCGTTCCCTCATTCGGCACCCGCGCGAACGTGTCGGCATCAGCGCCCCCTATGGCAATACGAATGCGGTGCCCTCTGCGATACAGAACAGATGTCGGGTGTAGCGCAAAGGTCACTTGAGCCAGTTCTCCCGGCACCATGGGTTCCGCATCCGCCGCTTTGTAGGAATGGTAGGGTCCTACTGTCTCGAATGGCGGCGCTTCATCGGACACCTTGCGATGTAGAAGCCGCAATTGCCCTTCGCCGATGTAGCGAACCTTGCCGTCGGGGGTGACGTCCTCGAGATAGACGAAGACCGCACCGTCCGTGTGAGTGGACCGCAGATACAGCGTCAACACCGGATAGCCTGTCAGCTCGAGATCTTGTTCCAGGGGAGACGAAGTGTACACGAGGAGTTTTTCGTCGGCTTCGGAACGGTCCGGATAAACGACGTCCCCGGCTCCGTTGTTCGTGGCCCAGCGATTCCGCGTCCCGGTCGTGTGACTGAAGTCCACCTCGTACTCATCGGCGCCGTTGGCGGTGGGTGCCTCCCGGGAAAGCTCACCGTCTGCCCGGAAGTACCAAAACGTCGACTCACTTTCCTGCAGTGGCCACTCATCGGTTCGTTTCCAGCCCGACTCCCCCATTGTCCTGTAGTAGAGTTCTTTCGTCGCCCGTCCCTCTCCTCGTACGTTTGCTTCGTAGAAGCAGAGTTCGTCCAGCAGTTGATCGTCGTTAGAGGGATCCAAAGGGTACTCCGCAGGATGGAACGGATCGGAGTCCTGGCGGGCTCCGTGGCTCCATGCGGAGATGACGGCCAACTGGGGGTTCGAGAGTGTCATGAACCTGTGTAGAACGCCTTGCGCGGTGCCCGCATCCGTCCAGCTCGCCCACGAGTAGATTGCGGAGCCCGACTGTTGCACTTCCTCAGCGTGGGAGTGAATTCCCCACCAATCCATTGAGACTTCGTTCCAGAGCGGCATCGCCTCGTCCTTGAACACGAGGCCCTGCATGGACTCATACACCGAGGGTACATGCCTCCTTGCTTCTACAGCGGAGGCAAGCAAGATCCCCGCGGCGTCCTCATCCACGGGTTTGACTCCAACCGGCGGCCTGCCGTCCCTGCTCCGCGGCATGTTCAAATCCATTTGCTTCACCCGACCACCCCAGTTGGAACCCATGTATGCGTTCGGAACTCCACCGGGGAAATAGAGGTCAGTATAGGGATCGTAGTCGGGGAACCGTGAGATACCGGCTTTGAAAGCAGGGTGGTTTCGCTCGGCGAACCAATCGTTGGTGTTTGCCGTGTAGGAGTTCCCCCAACCACCGATGGTACCATCGGACCATGGCTGAGCAACGATCCAATCCATGATCTCGCTGAAATCGAGTGTTTCGTCGCGAGCGCGATGGTGTGGCCATACTCCGAATGAAGCACCTGTGCCCCTAGAGTCGCCCCAAACCACGGCATACCCGTGGCTGGTCAGGAATTGTTGACGTGAGTTGGCACCCTCTCCCTCTCCGGACCGCCAGTAGCGGGTCATGGTCAGAATCGTCGGTACCCTAGCGCCCTCTGGAATACCCTCGGGAAGCACCACATCAAGTGCGATCCTGACTCCGTCACGCATAGGTACATATAGGGATCGGACTGGACCGGTTTCGTAAGGACCTTCGTTCGCCTTCCCGCAGGAACCAAACCGGTATACGGGATCCTCTTGGGCTCCCCCTTCACAGCCGGGCACAGCCCAGCCGCAAAGCACAACTAAGCTCAGGCCAGCGAAAACTCTGTGGCTAACCATCAAGGGTCAGACTCGCGTCGTATGGGCTGTCTTGGCGGATCGAGTTCACGTTTGCTCATGACTTGCTCAGACCTTCGCTTGTCCGACCCACTCCTGTAAGAGCTTCTCCGTTATCTGGCGATGAGAGACGTGGGTGATGACCTGGCCGGACCGCAACAGTATTGCCTGCGGTGATTCGTGCCGTACATCAAGCACTTCAGCTATCCACCTCGACAGAGACCTATCTTTCACCACATCGACGATATACACAGGTGTACCTGAGCTTCGCTCCAAGAAACGCTCGACCTCTCGCTTTGCACTCCAGGATGTCGGGCACCTCGTGCTGTGTTTGTACAGTATCGCAACGTCGGACTCTTTCACCTCGTCCAAGGTGCGCTCCTCACGCAGCTCTCGCAGATCCTCTAACATCGTGTTCTCTTTGTAATGATCATGTGAATCGTGCCTTTGTTCTGTTCGAGTGACAAAGGCATACGAAAACTAAGAATAGCTGAGGTGAGCGAGATCTCACACTCGCCTGCGAATCCGGAACACGAGGCATACCGATCATGAAATGCGCAACGCACTTCTTCGCCCTGGCACTCCTGAGTGTCTTCAATGTTTACCCGACACATACGCAGGAAGCTCCACGACCAATGACAATCGTGGACATCATCAACGTACCGAGCATAGGCGACCTGCAGATATCACCTGACGGAAACCAACTGCTCTACGTTCGAACCGATGCGGACTGGGAAGAGAACGAAACCAGATCACACATATGGAGGGTAAACAGCGACGGGACCGGTTCGGTGCAGATGACAATCGGGGAACGAAGCGAATCAAGTCCGCGATGGTCACCGGATGGTTCGACGATCGCGTTCCTTACGGAACGTGGCGAGGAAGAATACACTCAGGAGGAAGAACACACTCAGATATACCTGATACCCAATGATGGCGGCGAAGGACGCGCTCTCACAGAGCACCCTACCCCTCCGTCGGGCATTCAGTGGTCGCCTGACGGTTCATGGATCTACTTCACCGCCCGAGAAGATTTGACAGAAGCGGAAAGAGCGCGCGAAGAGGTGAACGACAACGTTTTTCGCTACGAAGAAGATCAGAAGAACTCTCACCTGTGGCGCGTAAACGTAGAATCCGGTGAGACCGTTTCTGTTACCGAGGGCGACTTTTCATTGCGCGGCTACAACATATCGCGCGACGGAAGTATGATCGTGTTCCACCGCGCACCATCTCCGCTGTACGACGACCAGCTGAACTCCGAAGTGTGGATCATGAACTCGGACGGAACTGAAGCCCGACAGCTAACGACGAATACAGTTGGTGAGAGCGGCGCGAGACTCTCGCCAGACAACTCGACCGTGCTTTTTAGCGCCGACGCCAATGAGGCAATGGACGATTACTACTACAACGAACGGCTCTTTTTCATGCGAACCTCGGGCGGCCGCCCGGAGCTTGTACTGTCTGGCAGCACCTACGATGTAGGCGGAGCGATTTGGTCGGAGGACGGGCGCTCGATCTACTTCACCGCCAACACCGGTATTCGTCAAAACATCTACCAAGTGTACCTGGATGATAGTCAAGTACTGCCGTTCGTCGAAGGCGATTTCTCCATCAGAGGCTGGGCGCATGCGCCAAACGCCAGAGTGTTTGCCTTCACGGCGTCGAGTCCGACAACACCCGGTGACATCCAGCTGCAGGCCGTTTCCCGGAACGGCAGAGCGGATGGCGACTCACGCCAGGTAACCCACCTCTTCGACCACCTAGCCGAAGATTTTCAACTGCCGCGCGTTGAGTCGCTGCAGTGGCGTGGCGAGGACGGAGTCACTGTCGAAGGTCTCCTCTACTACCCACTCGACTACCAAGCAGGCACCAGGTACCCACTGGTGGTGCAGACTCATGGCGGTCCCGCGTCTTCAGACAAGTTCTCGTTCCACAGTTCGAGTCGTTATGAGCCCGTGTTGACTGCGATGGGCTACTTCGTGTTCAAGCCCAACTACCGCGGGTCGACCGGCTACGGTGATGATTTCCTTCGCGACATGGTGGGTAACTACTTCAACCAAGCTCATAAAGATGTGATGGCGGGAGTCGACCACCTGATCGACCGCGGGCTCGTGGACGGTGACCGTATGGCTAAGATGGGTTGGAGCGCAGGCGGTCACATGACGAACAAGATCATCACGTACACGGATCGCTTCAAAGCTGCCTCATCCGGTGCAGGAGCGATAAACTGGATATCCATGTACGCTCAGAGTGACGTACGCATCTATCGCACTCCGTGGTTCGGAGGCACGCCGTGGGAAGAGAATTCCCCAATTGAGCAGTATATGGCAGACTCTCCGCTGTTCGACGTCCACCGCGTGACAACCCCAACCCTGGTGCTCGTAGGCGAGAACGACAATCGGGTGCCGATGCCCCAGTCAGTAGAGCTGTACCGCGCTCTCAAGCACAACGGTGTACCCACACACCTGTACGTTGCACCAGATCAGGGACACGGGTGGCGCGAACTGCAACAACGCCTGTTCAAGGCGAACGTGGAACTAGATTGGTTCGAGCGGTGGGTCATGGACCGTGAGTATGATTGGGAAAGATCCTCGGTACACCCGGATGGCCCAGAAGACATCAACTGAGGCTCGAGCCTCGAGGATCACTACATGAGCTCCAATTACCTCCGGCTGCTCGTCGGTGCGGCAGTCGCCATGAGCCTCGCCGCGCTCGACTCCACAAGCGCAATCGCTCAACAGGTCGACGCCGGGGAAGCAGCCGTCATACGGATTCTCCAATACGAGAACTCCGGTTCGAAAAGAACCGCAATAGACGAAGTCGAACTCCGGGTTGGCGGCCACCTGACACTCGCCGCATTCCCCGAGGAGCGTCTTTACTACTTCTTGGGTGGCCGCGGCGTGATGAGCATCTATGAAGAAGCTCCGGCAGGTGACGTGTACGAGCTACGCCAGGACCTGGCGGTATACCTGACGCCGGGCGTTGAACACGAGATCGTCAACCTCGGACCAACCCCGCTGCGTTTTGTGGTGTTTCTCGTAACGGGCGGGATCGTGCCGGACGGTGAACTCTCCTGGTCGGCGGTGACACAACGGGGCGTGACGGTGGAGAACCCGATGTTGGGATCGGGAGTAGCGGTGACCGACGTGTTCGACGAAGGACTAAACCCCTCACAGGCAGAAGGTCTGCACCTTAGCATCCACGATATTTGGTTGAGGCGCCCCCAAAAGTTCACCAATGCGGAGGTGATCACTATAGCTCCCGGACGGTCGACTCGACCGCACACCCATCACGACACGGGCGAGACATGCTACATACTGTATGGAACCGGACACTTTTTATGGGACGAAAAGGAAATACCATTTGAAGCTGGCTCGAGCATCAGTTATCCCATTGGAGTGAGGCGGGCAGTCGTCAATACCAGCGAATTCCCCATGTCGTACGTGGTTATGTCCGCCGAGGTGAGTGAAGAGCCTTGAAAAGAGACGTGCCTCGCGCAGTGCCAGAAGTGACCGCGCGAGGCGTACTCAACCGTCTCTACTGAACACGTTCAGCCGCCACTTTTCGTCCAGCTTGAAATCCTCCGCGGCGAGGAACGCCTCGAGCTTTGCTTGTGTGCCATCTTTCGTCGGCACATTCCGCGAGAAGTCATCGAACGAGTCGTATTCCACCGATACCTGGGCGACGAACTCTTCAGTTTCGCTCAGTTGTTCGCTGCTCAGCATCGAGTAGTACGCGTACGCCAGCTGTTTTCTCTCGTCTCCGTCACAACAACCGAATCTTTTTTCTGCATCGAAGAACGTGCCCTCCGGCATGGGTTCGAGGAACAGCACCAGCCCATCTGGCCGCAGTACACGGATTGCCTCGCTGATGGCATCAGACATGGCGGCAAAGTCGATGTGGTGGAGAGAGAGTGTGAATATCACTACATCGAATAGTTCAGCCGGCCAAACCAGTGTTTCCGCGTGCCCCTCGACAAACTCGGCATTGGCGGAAAGGTTGGCTTCTTTCGCCTTCTCGACCGCGCCGGAGTCCGGGTCTATGCCTATCCACGACCGGCTCTGAGGAACGACTTCGGCCAGTCGTGTGCCGTTGCCACAGCCGATCTCCAGTACATCTTTCCCGCGACAGTAGTCGGCAATACGCCGAATGAAGATGCTCTCATGTCGTTTCACCGCAGATCCCCCACGCATACATCCTGAGTTCGTTCTGGCAAGAAACCGCCACCGATTTAACACTCGAAATTGTAACGGCACAGCGCAGCTGAGAGAACCTGAATCACTTGCGATATCACGGACCTGAGACGGAGTTTGATATACCAGCCTTTCACGCTTTTGATGGTTTTTCCGTCGGAGGAGACGTCCATGCTTGCCAGACAACCGCATCATTTCAGCAGACGTGAAATTGTTCAGGCATTTGCGGCGACGACAATGGGTGCCCCAGCATTCCTCCGCAGGAGATACAGCATCCTCACTCAAGACCCGAAGCAGTACTCGGCGCGGGCCATTCGTCTGGTGCAGGAAGCTACGGTTCTCGATATGCTGAACCAGTTCCGCTTTGCGGATTTTTCTGAAGACCCACCGCGTTCCAGACGGTGGTTAACCGTGCCCGCTAGCTTCACCGCAGAAGACTACGAGGCATACCGTACATCGGGCATTAACGTATTCGCACTCGGTCACGGGGCCGGTAGCTACGACGAGGCGGTCAAGTACTTTGCCGACTGGAACGGCTTCTTAGCCGGCTACGACGAATGGCTTTTGAGAATAGACGACGCTAACGATTTCGAGCGCGTGCGTTCGAATGGCAAGGTTGGAATTTTGCTCACCTTCCAGGACTCGAAGCATTTCCGCCACGTGAACGACGTGAACACCTTCTTCGGGCTGGGCCAGCGTGTTTCGCAGCTCACATACAACTTCGCCAACCGGCTCGGAAGCGGATTCCTCGAGCAGCGCGACGGAGGCCTCACAGTTTTTGGAGGCTCGATCCTGGAACGAATGAACGAGGTGGGCATGGGGGTCGACATCTCCCATTGCGCCGACGTGACGACGCTAGATGTTCTCGCGGCCGCGCAGAAGCCAGTGTTGTTCACACACGCCGGATGTCGCGCGCTTCTGCCAGATCACATGCGAAACAAGACTGACGAGATGATCCGCAAGATGGCAGCGACCGGTGGAGTAATGGGCATCGCGATGCTGCGGTTCCTGGTGCGGGACATGGAACCGGTTGATGTCGAGCACGTGCTCGATCACTTCGACCACGTCGTAGGTCTCGTCGGAGTGGAACACGTCGGCATCGGAAGCGACATGGACTTGATCGGCAACCCCAACCCGGTCGGCGGGGACAGGGATCCCTCACAGCAACCCAACTTTGAGCGCTACAAGGTCCACGCCGACCCGGAAGGAAGCATAACGATACGTGGACTCGATCACGCCAGGCGCGTCTTCGATCTCACGGAAGGCCTCATTCGCAGAGGTTACAACGACAACGACATCAAACTCATGTTGGGCGGTAACTTCGTCCGGGTGTTGTCCGAAATCTGGTCGACGTAGCTCTCATTGCTGCGTTAAGGCGATGCGCAGGCACCTGTGTGCGAGGCATTTATCCGCTTGGGAGAATCCAAACCTCAGCGGGTAGATTCGCTCCCCAAATATCACGGCGCTGACAGTTGCCGCCACATTTCGCGTTATCGACCACGACAATTCGCGTTCCGTCGAGATGCGAATAGCATTTGATCTCATAAGTCATTTCAATTCAAGCGCTTAGTCGTCACTGCCCAGAGGGCACGTATTATGCTAACTTTCATTCCAGGACCACTTTACGGAAATAACAGCTGAGTTCCCGAGCAAAAACGGCCCGACTCAGTCTGAGGATTGCGGGCGTCAGATGAATACGACGGATCAGGATCTGGGCAGCACGAACGGTGACGCGTTCTTCAATCATCTCGCGGACGAATCGAGCCCATATCTACGTCAGCACGCGAACAACCCGGTTGACTGGTATCCCTGGTGTGACGAGGCACTCAACCGGGCGAAACAAGAGAACAAGCCGATCTTCCTGTCGGTGGGTTATTCAGCTTGTCACTGGTGTCACGTAATGGAGCGTGAGTCGTTTACAGACGCTGGCATCGCTCGATTCTTGAACGATCATTTCATCTCCATCAAGGTCGACCGCGAAGAGCGACCCGACATTGACGAGATCTACATGACCGCCGTGCAGATTCTGACCGGCAGCGGCGGTTGGCCACTGAACGTCTTCCTAACTCCCAAGCTAGAACCGTTCTACGGCGGTACGTACTTTCCGCCGGTGGACGGCTATGACCGTCCAGGTTTTGGCAGTCTATTGCAGTTCATTGCAGACACTTGGCGTGATGGCCCCGACCAGGTCGGGCAAAGCGCGAACAACCTCACGCTTGCGCTGCGCCGAATTGGAGATCGGACCGGAGTTTCTGACACTCCGGTGGATCAGTCCATACTTCTTGGTGCTGAGGCGGCTTTGAAGCAAAGCTTCGACTCCGAGTGGGGCGGTTTTGGGGGGGCTCCCAAGTTTCCGCCAACAGGCTCGATCGCCTTTCTGCTGCGCCAATACCGTCACACTGAGTCGCCTGAGCTGCTGCGCATGGCCACGCTTACGCTCGATAGAATGGCGCAGGGTGGTATGCACGATCATGTCGGTGGCGGTTTCCACAGATACTCAGTCGACGAACAGTGGTTAGTGCCGCATTTCGAAAAGATGCTGTATGACAATGCTCTCCTGGCCCGTGTGTACCTAGAGGCTGCGCTCGTGACTGATAGCGAGGTCTACAGGGCCGTTGCTCGGAACACACTCGATTTTGTGCTACGCGACATGACTGACGGCAGTGGTGGTTTTCACTGCGCGTTGGACGCTGACAGTGAAGGCGAGGAGGGAAGGTTCTACGTCTGGAGCCGCGACGAAGTCGTAACGGTTCTCGGCGAAGAGAACGCAACAACGTTCTGCGAATATTATGGAGTGACAGACGGAGGCAACTTCGAGGACAGCAACGTACTTCACTACACGGACGAATCGCGGGAGGCAGCACTTCAGCGGTTTGCGGCACAAGGCGAGCTCGACACGCGTTTATCGAAATGGTGCGAGCGTCTGAGGGAAGTCCGCTCGAAGCGTGAATGGCCTGGGAAGGATGACAAAGTGCTCGCGTCATGGAACGGTCTCATGATATCGGCACTGGCTCGTGGATACAGAGTGTTACGGGAAAAGAAGTACCTGAGTGCAGCCGAGCGGTCTGCGGACTTCATCATGTCAGAGTTGTACCAAAACGGAGAGTTACAGCACAAACACTCTCGCAGAAACGGAGAGGACCGCCTGGGCACAGATACTATACCCGGCTTCCTGGACGATTACGCCGAGATGGCAAACGCTTTGATCGACCTGTACGAAAGCTCGCTGAATGGACGCTGGCTCGGGCATGCGGTTACGCTAACGAAGCGGATGATCGCCGACTTCCACGATTCCGAGGAAGGCGGGTTCTTCTTCACATCGAAGTCACACGACAATTTGCTGGTGCGGACGAAACCGTATCACGATGGGGCAGTACCTTCCGGGAACTCTACCGCGGCGCTCGTTCTCCTGCGGTTGTCTCGCTTTCTGGACGACGACGACCTCCGCGAAAAAGCGGTGGAGATCTTTGACAACGTTCAAGAGCTGATGGCGACTCATCCGGAAGCATTCACGCAGTTGCTCTCCGCCGTCGACTTCCACCTTGACTCTCCTTCGGAAGTAGTCTTGGCGGGTGAGAGTGGGAGCCCTAATACAGACCGTTTGCTGCAAGTGGTTCAAGCCAGATTTGCTCCCAACGAGATCGTAGCTCTGATCGCGCCCGACGAGGGGGAGGAATCTGAGCTAGCGATTGCGCCGACGCTGCTCGAAGGAAAGACGATGAAGGGCGGAGCAGCTACCGCCTACGTTTGCAGGGGTTACGTTTGCCATCAACCGGTCACGGATCCTGAAGATCTGAGGCGATTACTCGTCGATGGCGAATAGGAGCTAGATTTAGAGGTTCTGTTGGAAATGCACGGAAAGTCCCCAGTGACGAAGTCAGCGCAGAACGATCTAAATACGGCAGCGCAGGCGGCACTGGTTATAAACACATTCGGGAGGCACTAGATGCCCTGGGAATACAGTGAGAAGACAAAAGAGCTGTTCATGGACGCCATCCACGGCAAGCCTGGAACACATCTGGGGGAGATAGAGAGTCCTGACGGCATGGGTGAGCACGGGTCCATCGCATGCGGCGACGCAATGCGGTTCACGTTTCGTGTAGAGAAGGACGAGAACGATCCCACCAGGGACGTGATCACTGAAGCTAAATACCTCACCTTTGGGTGTACTTCGGCTATCGCCTCTTCAGAAGCACTCTGCTCGCTCATCGAAGAGGGTCGTTACACACCGATCGAGGCTTTGAAGATCACAAACAAAGACATAGTGGACTTCTTGGAAGGTTTGCCGGCACAAAAGATCCACTGCTCGGTCATGGGTGCCGAAGCCCTCGAAGCCGCTGTATTCGACTGGGCCAAACGACGCGGCGTAAACCTTGCCGAACTCGGCGTCGAGCTGCCTGCCGTTGAAGAACAAGAAGGACGAATTGTCTGTGAGTGTTTTTCGATAACGGAGCCGTATCTCAAGCGGAAGATCCAAGAATTGGATCTCAAGACGATTCCAGAGATTACCGATGCACTCAAGGCGGGCGGCGGATGCACAAACTGCCATCATACGCCTGGCGGCTTGCAGGATGTCCTGAACGAAATCTGGGGTGTTGAAGAGGCGACGGCAGTTGCCACCAGCACAAAGGCGGCGGATCAGGCAGCTGATGAGAATTCTCCCGCATCACCATACCAGTTCGGAAAGTCGGTGGAGAAAGCCCTCAACGATTATGTTCGACCCATGCTGCAGGCCGACGGAGGTGACGTTGAGCTGGTCGACATAAAGGATTACCTCATATACGTTCGCCTCAGGGGCGCTTGCGCCAGCTGTGTCGGCGCCGAGGCAACACTCCGATCAATGGTCGAGCTGAATCTGAAGAACCAAGTCGATCAGCGCATCAGGGCGATAGCCGTCTAGGTGGGAGTGCTGGCGAACATGCAGACAGTATACGTCGACAACAACGCTACTACGGCGGTTGCGCCTGAAGTATATAAAGCAATGCAACCGTTCTTGACGAAAGAATATTTCAATCCGAGCTCGATGTACGAGGCCAGCAGAACTGCGGCGCATACCATCGAGGACGCGCGCAAAACGGTGTCGAAAATGCTGCGGGCCGGGAACCCGAAGCAGATACTGTTCACCTCATGTGCAAGCGAGAGTAACAACACAGCGATCTTTGGCGTCGCCAAGGCGAATCCGAAGAAGAAGCACATCATAACGACGGCGGTCGAGCACCCGGCAGTGCTCGATGTGTGCAAGGACATGGCTCGATCCGGATACGAAGTGAATTTCCTTCCCGTGGATTCGAGCGGAAACCTGGATGTGGCGAACTTCGTTCGAGCGCTCAGGCCCGATACGCTACTCGTCACGATTATGCACGCCAACAATGAGACAGGCGTCGTGTTTCCAATCGAGAACTTGTCTCGGTTAGTCAAGGAGACTCACTCCGACATCATCTTCCACACAGATGCAACGCAGTCAGTTGGCAAACTGCCGATCGACATGCAGGGAAACTTCAAACACGTGGACCTGCTGTCTTTTTCCGGGCACAAGATGCATGCACCCAAAGGTGTCGGTGCGCTGTTCATCCGAAAGGGAACTCCTTGCCGACCACTCCTCATCGGCGGGCACCAGGAGGGCGGTCGTAGGGCAGGTACGGAGAACGTCCCATACATAGCAGGCCTTGCGAAGGCGTGCGAACTCGCCCAGGCCAGCATGGCGGATGAGGAACGTGTGGCACAGCTCCGGGACCGGCTGCAAGCGGCACTACTGGAGAAGATCCCCTATCTGGAGGTGAATGGAGCCAACGCACCGCGGCTACCGAATACGTTGAACGTTGCCTGCCACTACATAGAAGGCGAAGGCATTCTGCACGAGCTGAGTGAGCACGGCATCTGCGCATCTTCGGGATCTGCTTGTACGTCGGGATCGTTGGAACCGTCTCACGTATTGCAGGCGATGGCAGTGCCGTTTACCGCAATGCACGGCTCGGTGCGTTTCAGCTTGAGCAGATACACTACTGACGAGGAAGTGGATCAGATCATCGAGGTGTTTCCACACATCGTCGAGGGACTCCGGAAAGCATCTCCCTACTGGGATAGCACCAACAACAAGCCTAGAGAAGACGGAGTGATGGCGTAGCTGACGGACATTCTAGCCAAAACGCCGCCTTCTTCCACCCACTGATCAAGAGAAGCTTTGAGCATGGCAGACTTCGGACCACGCACAATCTCGAATTTAGGGTACGATATATCTCCTTTGCCGGAAGTAATGGTATCCGCCCTAGCGGCGCATCTCGATCCACACGCACGGGTAGTGGCCTGTGACTCGGGAACAGAACGCGCATTCACCGGGAAGTACTGGGATAACAAGGAGGAGGGCACGTACGTATGCGCCGTATGTGGATTGCCGCTCTTCAAATCGACCACCAAGTTCGACTCTAGTAGTGGCTGGCCAAGTTATTTCGACCCGATCGACGCAGACCACGTCGTCGAGGAAGTCGACACCAGTCATGGAATGACCCGTACCGAGGTGCGCTGCGCACGTTCCGGTACGCATCTCGGTCACGTTTTCGATGACGGCCCGCCTCCTACGCGCAAACGTTTCTGCATCAACTCTGCATCGCTCGAGTTTGTGCCGAACGGGCAGCCGATTCCGCCACTGCGTAATCCTGCTTCTGAATCCGATGCGTCGAAGCCCGGCTTTGCAACATTCGGCGCCGGTTGTTTCTGGGGTGTCGAATCTACGTTTCGTCAGGTTCCCGGTGTTTTGGATGCTTTGGTTGGGTATAGCGGCGGAAGTGTTGAGAACCCTTCATACGAGCATGTTTGTACGGGCACGACCGGCCACGCCGAAGCCATTGAGATCAAGTTCGATCCGGACAAAGTGACTTACACTCAACTCCTCGAGGTCTTCTTTTCGTGCCACGACCCGACACAGTTGAACCGACAGGGTCCGGACGTTGGTACCCAGTATCGCTCAGTGATCTTCTATCACAACGAAGCTCAGTACTTTGCAGCTATGAGCGCGATTGACACGCTGCATATGTCCGGAAGGCTACCTCGTCCCATAGCTACCGAAGTTGCGAAAGCAGCACCCTTTTATCGTGCCGAAGAGTACCATCAGCGTTATTTCGAGAAGCGAGGTGGGGTGGGCGCGTGTGGACTGCCCGGCTTCGGTTGAGCCAACAGCTCTCCAGCCGAAGCTTCTGAGCCACTGATCAGTCTGCTTGCAACGCTACCATCGGGTCTACTCGGACTGCTTTCCACACAGGCACAGCACACGCAGTCAGCGCTGTCGCTACAACAAATAGGCAGACTCCCACAAATGTGACCGGGTCCGTCGGTTCGACGCCGAACAGCATTTGTCTGAGAATCCTGGTGAGCCCTAGTGCCCCGGCGACACCAAGCGACACGCCGAGACCGATCAATAGGGTGCCCCGGCGAACAATCATCGCAGCTACCTCGCGCGCATCCGCTCCCAACGCCATCCGGAGGCCAAGCTCATGCGAGCGCTGGCTCACGTAGTAGGCGAGAACGGCATATAGGCCTACGGCGGCAAGCAGAAGAGGAAGTGCGGCATAGAGCGTGAGCGAATACGCTATCGTCCTACGCTCTGAGAGGGATAATGCGATGGCGCCTTCCATCGTAACGAGCCCGGCTAACGGAAGATCTGGGTCGAGGTTGCGGACAGCACGGCGGAGGACACCCGTCGCTGATGCCGGGCTTGCTACGGTACGGACTGCCAATTGCATTCCGAGATACGCCCGCTGCAGGTACGACATGTACACAGCAGGTCTCGGCTCGAAATTCAAGCCGCGCATCCGCACGTCACCCACAACGCCAACAACTTCGGCATCAAATGGCTCGTCGAAATAATGCACGGTTAGCCGTTGTCCAACTGCGTTTCCGTTCGGGAAGAAGACATCTGCCGCGGAGTGGTTGACTACCACGACTGGAGCCGCACCCTCCCCGTCCTGATCGTCGACGTCGCGCCCCGAGTGAAACGGTATTCGCATCGTCTCGAAATACCCGGGGAGTACGGACCTGAGGAACACTGTGCTGTTCTCTTCTGGTCTGTCCGCCGCACTAACCGGGAACGTATTCCTTGGACTCACAATCGGCAGGTGATTGATGGTACCGACGGACACGACGCCGGGAGCCGAACGCATCTCTTCGAGAACTGAGGTGAAGAACTCAATGCGCGCCGAGCCGTTGGGGTACAGGCTTCTAGGAAGTTCGATGCTGGCCGTGAGCAAATTGCTCGGATTGAACCCGGGATCTGTAGCTCGGACGAGTGAGAAACTTCGGATTAACAGGCCGGCCCCAATCAACAGCACGATCGACAGCGCCACCTGCACTACGACGAGACCGCTGCGAAAACGGGTGCCAGCACCAATCGTTGTCCGGCTTCCCGATTTGAGATCCTCGGCGAGTTTGCCGCGCGCTCCGGTCAGCGCGGGATAGACGCCGGCAATCAGCCCCGTTGCCAGCGAGAGTACGAGCGCGAAACCCAACATGGGCAAGGAGATTCGAGCCCCCTCCACCCCAGGAAGGTCTAGCTGCACGAAACCCAGGATAACCCGTTGTATCCAGATAGCACTGGCAGTTCCCAGGATCCCGCCCAGTCCAGAAAGTAGCATTGCCTCGGCGAGGAGCTGACCCATGAGTCTCCCCCTCGAGGCCCCAAGCGCCGCGCGGACTGACAACTCGACTCGCCGATCTGGGGCTCGAGCGAGAAGCATTCCCACGATGTTTGCGCACGCTATCAAAAGGACGAGGCCGACAGCACCGATAAGCACATAGAGCCGAGTACGGTAGTCAGCCACCAGCACATCGTGCAGCCTCGTGAGCAACAGCGCCTTGCCATAATTCGTCTCTGGATATGAGGCCGCGAGCTGATTGGAGATGACGTCAAACTGATTCTGTGCCTGCTCGAACGTCACTCGGTCTACCAACCGCCCCACCAACAGCCAGTTGTGATACTGACGCTCTGATGCTGCATCTCTATCGGGCCGCATTGCGCGCCAGAAATCGACATCCTGCAGAAATCTGAATCCCGCAGGCATCACCCCGATCACAGTGAACGGATTCCCATTGACGGTGATCGTCCTTCCCAATACATCGGGGTTGGATTCGAACCTCCGTTGCCAGTATCGATTGCTTATCAGCGCGACATCCGGAGCATCCGCCCTCCCATCCGAGTCCAAGAAATTCCTGCCGAGGTGCGGACTCACTCCAAGCGTGGGCAACAGATTCACGGACATGGCCGTGCCGACGATGCGTTCCGGCTCATCAGCTCCCGTGATTGTGTATGCGCGACCGAACGGCATGATCGCAGCGAGGCCGTCGAACACATCGTTGTGATCGCGGTAGTCGTAGTAGTCGGCACCCGCCGCCCACGGATTCACGCGGCCGTCGAACGTTGCCTGCCCCATTACGAGGCGTCCCGGATTTTCGAACGGAAGGGGCTTGAAAAACGTGTCATAAGCCGTACTGAACATGGCAACGTTAGCGCCAATGCCAAGCGCAAGCGTAAGAACAGCAACAAACGAAAAAGCAGGCGCGCAACGCATCGTGCGCAGCGCAAAAAAGGTGTCCTGCAATAGTGCGCTCATCGGATTGGGATCGTCGAATGAATGATGACTTGGTTCTGTGCCTCGAGCGTTTCCCCGCCCCAGTCGGTCCGCAACCCCCGAACGAACGACATCTGCCGATCCACGCAGCCAAAATGAAAGGACTCCGATCCATCCTCTCTTGGCACGGATCTCCCGCGACCGTTCGTGAAAGTACTCGGCTATATCATCGCCGTATCGGCGTCTGAAGTCGGAGGGGAGGACTCGCAGCAGAATGCGGCCGGTGCGATGCAACATTCCCTTCATGCCTGCCCGCTGCGCAACAGTCTCGCTGCTTCCGCCCACTTTACCAAGTCGTGGAGTCTGCTCGCCTCCATCTCAGCCCTGTGCTTTCCGTTTTCGGTCAATGCGTAGCTTCGACGTTGCTTGCCGGTAGATGGTTCGGACTCGGTTTCCGCGATGAGGCGGCGATCGACGAGCTGTTTGATCGACCGATAAAGTGTCCCCGGCCCCAACTCCACCGCCCCGTCCGTGCGCCGCTCGATTTCCTTCATGATCGCGTAGCCATGCCGCTCACCCTCGGCCAGCGTAAGCAGAATGTGGAACATCGCCGAGGTCAACTCACCATCAGAAGCAGTTGTATTCGATCTTCTCTGTGTCATATCAGCTCTGTGTCATATCAGCATATCCATCGTGGGTATATCCAATGTGGATATACCCTATTACGGCTGTCAACTACAAAGAGTTTCGGCTCTCACCCACTCCCGCCCCTCCCGCTCCTCGCACCCCTGCGGGCGGGGTGCTGCGACGGGCCATGTAACCTTTTTCTCAATTCCAACGTCTATAATGTGTGATTGGGTTTTTTGAAACTCTCGTTAGGCAGGTGAGATGACGAAAACAACAGGATATCTGGGCGAACTGGAGCAGATGGTGCTCCTTGCGATCCTCCAGTTAGACGACCAGGCGTTCGGGACCAATGTCATGGATGAACTGGCGCGGCGGGTCGAGCGAAAAGTCTCG
>JBDHHK010000084.1:0-18537 GCA_039589395.1 Gemmatimonadota bacterium | reverse complement strand
GTAACGAAGTTTTGACGGGCTGGGGCACTCTTTACGACGTCAGGCGTTCGGCTGTCCGGACGGGTGAGTTCAGGATTTCGTTCGACTCGATTGCCCTCGTCGAAACACGCACGCCTCGGGTGACCCGTCCTCCAGGACTCACCGGCCTCGTTACCTGGAGCACTCTTACTGGGGCTCTGACGATTGTGTGCGTTGCCGATCCCAAGGCGTGTTTCGGTTCTTGCCCCACTTTTTACGCATATGATGGCGAACAAGACCGGCTGCAGGCGGAAGGCTTCTCCTCGAGTATCGCGCGCGTATTGGAAGCGCGGGACGTTGACGCACTGTATTACCTGAAGCCGGAGGGCCGACGCGTCGTAATCCGGATGACCAATGAAGCCCTCGAGACACACGCCGTTCGTTTTGCGCGTCTCACCGTAGTCCCGCGCCCGCCTGGAGGACGCGTGATAGCCACCCAGGAAGATCGGTTCTTGGGTGTGGCGGGGTTTGTGGAACCCAAATCATGTAGTTCGGCAGAGGGTGATTGTGTCGATCTTGTCCGCGCGATGGACGAGAGGGAGCGAAGCTCCCCAGCTGACTCGTTTGACCTCGCTTCGCGAGAGACGATTGAACTCGAGTTTGCTGCGCCACACGGAGACAACTCCCTGGGACTGGTGCTCGCCGCGCGTCACACATTTGTGTCGACATTCTTGTTTTATCAGGCAATGGGTTACTTCGGTAGCAAGGGCGGAGAGTGGCTGGCGGCGCTCGAGCGGGGTGGGGAAGAGGCGGCTTCGGCGGCTATGGGCATGGCCGAGGAACTGGGTGATATCGAGCTGTGGATTGCGAGCGAAGACGGTGAGTGGGTATCGGTGGGCTCGTACGACGAAGCCGGCCCGATTGCTACCGACATATCTATGTTTCCGCTTCCCAATCTCGAGCATCTCCCGGGTGATCCGCTCAGAGTGAAGATTCGTTTGGCAAAGGGCAGCTGGCGCATCAACTACGTTGCGCTTGCGCGCCTGGCAGGTGAGGCGCAACCAATTGTGCTCGAGCCCACGGCGGTCGAATACAACGGAACCGAGGACGCCGCGGCGCAGGAGGCGTTGCTCGATCCCGAGCAGCACCTGATCACGTATCCGGGTGACGAATACGCACTGATTTATGTGCTCCCTGAAAAACCCGAAGCTCTCGAGTTCTTTTTGGATTCCAAGGGCTATTACTACGAGTGGATGCGGGCGGAATGGCTGCAAGACGAAGATCCAACAATGGCTTCACTCGTGCTGTTGGATCCGGCCAGAGCACTCCGCGTGCTTGCGCCGGCGTTCAAACTAGCTGAGCCGAAAATGGAGCGGCTTTTCTGGGAAAGCCGCTTCGGGAGGTAGGTCAAATGTTGACGAGATTTTCGGGTTTGCTGCTGGCACTTCTTTTCGGAGGTTCGCAGGCTGTTGGCCAGTCAGTAAACGACTTTATGCGTGGAGCAGATGTATCATTGCAGCTTGCAACTCTGGAAATGCCAGTCGTGCGCGGAGAGTTGATTGCTGTGAGTCACGACAGCATCTGGTTGCTCGGTGACGCAGGTCTCGCAGCGGTACCGGTCGGCTACGTGCAGGGAGCGAGCTTGAAACAGCACTCCCTTGACGGAAAAGCGGGCCTAATATGGACCTTGGTTGGGGGGCTGGTCACAAGTGGGGCGTTGACGGCCGCATGTGCAAGCGTCGAGGGTGACTGTGGTGCTGTCTTTGTTGTCTCAATGGCTTCGTGGGCCCTTGTCGGCGGGGTTTCGGCCCTTTCGCTGGAAGTTTCCTCGCGAAGGAGGTTCAAGACACCGGATATTGGCGGGCAACTCCGAGGTTATGCGCGTTTCCCCCAGGGTGTGCCGGCTGGCCTGGACCGAAACGCGATTGGTCTGCGAATGGCGGTGCGTACATCGGTACCACCGCCCTTCTGAAAAGTCTTGGCCAGATGGCAATGCAGGGGTTTCCTCCTTCGGAGGCGTAAAGGCGGCCGGGATGGCTCGTCCTTGCCTATCAGATTCCCAGCGCTCCTACCGCACGCTCATAGTCCCGGGGTCGTATATACAGGACGTAGCCGTATCTGCCGTGGCCGTCGGTGACCGCTGTCGAGGAAAACACATCGACATTGGCACTGTAAAGTTGTTCGTGAACCCCCACTAGGGCCCCCATCTTATCGTCGCCCTGAACTAGTATTGCGGGGTGTGGCCCGTCCAGGGTGAGCCCAGCCCTCTTTCCCTCCGTCGCCATCATTGGAGTGTCGTCCGGGAAAATGGTAAGCTGAGTCATGGTCGGCCCGATGGGAACCGCGGTGAAAGCCACCATATTTATTCCCAATTCGGCTAGTTGCGCGAGAAGTTTGTATCCCTCTCCCGGCTGGTCTCTTATGGTGGTGTTGAAGTAGTCTACTCGGCGGACGTGGAACGACACGATTCACCTCCGGTTTTCGGAGATTCATGAGCGGGCCCGCATCAGCGGTCCGTATTGAAACATGCAGCGAGTGAAGTGGGGTTGTCCAGTTGAAAGTCGAATATCGAACCGAGAAACACCCAATGCTGAAGTGATTGCCTTCGCACCCACTTCATTATTGGATATTCCTCAGTTGGATATTGGATATTGGGTATTCCTCAGGTCACCCAGAGACACATCTGCGCGGTCAGCACACCGATGTAGTTGCCGAGTCCGTAACCCAGTAATGCAAGCATGATCGATACGGGCACCAGGTCCTCGCGGTGGTAGCTCGCCGCGACTGGCGCCGAAGCCGCACCTCCCACAGCCGCGACGCTCGCGACCGCTGCCATGCTCACGTCCACCCTGAAGAGCCAAGCCGATGCCGTGATGATTAATAGGTGAATCACAATGCATATCACCCCGGCAACCAAGAACCACTGTGCACCGCCGATCTGAGTCAGGTCGGCCTGTGCCCCCATCGTTGTCATATACATGTAGACTAGGCCCATGGAGAGCGGAGCCGAACCGGGGACGTTCTTCAGCGGTGAACCGGACAGCAAGATGCCAAACGTGGTGACCAGAAGGATCGCCCAGGTACTCTGGGTTAATACCGGTCGAAACTCAGGTAATACGGAGGCCAGCCAGTTCGCCACAAAAATGGTTGTGAAACCCCAGCCGAACAGGACGAGCACGTCGCGGAAATGGACTTCATTGCTCTTTTTCTCGACGTTACCAACTGCTTCGACTATCTCCTCCATGTGATCCTGAGATACCCGAGTGAACTTGTTGAACGCAGCTGCCCACCGCTTACACGATAGGATGAGCGGGAAATAAAGCACATACACAAAATTGTCGACCAGTACCACCATGCCCACCATCACCGGTGGCGTCTCGACCGCCTCGGCGACAGCAGCCAGGTTTCCGGTTCCGCCGATCCAGCTTCCGGCTAGTGCACCGTATCCCCTCCAGGTATCTGGAGGTAAACCGTCCTTCAAAATGATGTACGAGATGGTCGCTCCAATCGCGATCCCGAACGCTCCAAACGTCAGCACTGCCGCACCTCGCCAGGCCACCTTGATAGCCTCGCGTATGTTGATGTCCAGCAGCATGAGCACGATGAACATCGGCACTGCAAACGACCTGAGCGTCGAGTAAATCGGGCTCGATCTGGGTATCACGTCTGGGACGCTTACGCCACTCAGGAGGGGAATCCCGTTCAGAATGCTCAGGTTGCTCAAGAAGATCGGGGTCAAGAAGATCCAGATGATCGCTGGCAGAACGTCAAAGACCTTCCACTTGGTCTTCTTTTCGAGCCACAGGAAAAACACGGGGATCATCGTCACGACCATCATGACGCCAATGAGGTCGGTGAAAACAGGCTCAGAGTTCATTCGCTCTCCGCGTCAGACAGGCTAGTGCAGTGTCCACCTCGGCGGTCAACCTCAGTCTGGGTACAGACCGATGATGCTATTGTCTGGTCCGGCTCGAGGCAAGGCCAGATCTGAAGGGCTTGCATTGCCAGCCGGGCCGCGGCACTGTTAAAAGAGAAGACGGCGTCAGGCCTTCCACTGACAGCCCACCCAGTCTTATCTCCTGGAGCTTGTTATGACGGATCGCGATCTCACTAGACGAGATTTCGTAAAGGTAGGTGCCGTGGGAGCGGCGTCCGCCCTGCTGACCACCAAAGAGACCTCTGCGGTCGATTCTCCACCGACAATGGCAACTCGACCGTTGGGACGCACCGGTCATCAAGTGAAGCTGTTCAGCCTCGGCGGGCAGGCCACCCTCGAGAAGGACGGCACGCATGATGAATCGATCGCGATCATCAACCGCGCCATTGATCTAGGTGTCAACTACATCGACACAGCGGCCGGATACGGCAACGGCATAAGCCAGACGTACATCGGAGAGGTGATGGCGACCCGTCGTGACGAAGTGTATCTGGCCACCAAGACTCACGATCGCACATATGACGGCTCGATGAGGCTGCTGGAGGAGAGCCTACGCCTGCTGCAGACCGATCATCTCGACTGTTGGCAGCTACACAGGCTCGGCTCGCAGGAGCATCTGGATGCGATATTCGCGCCGGACGGCGCCGTCAAAGCGCTGGAGCAGGCCAAGAGCGAAGGTGTGGTTCGATTCCTGGGCATCACCGGACACACGGCTCCCGACGTGCTCATGGATGCCATCAACCAGTACGATTTCGACACCGTTCTGATGGCTCTCAATGCCGCGGACTCGCATTACCTGCCGTTCGCGGATGAGCTGCTGCCTCTAGCCAACCGTAAGAACATGGGTGTGATCGGCATGAAGATCCCGGCGCGAGGACGCATCTTTCGCGACGGTGGCTTGAGTTCAATGCGCGAGGCGATGCATTGGGTCCTGACGCAGCCGGTGAGTACGGTAATAATTGGCTGTGACGATGTAGCTCAACTCGAGGAAAATATCGCGATCGCGGCCGATTTCCAGCCGCTCAACGGCGGGCAGATGGCGAGAATCTCGGACCTCACGACCGCGTACGCAAAGGAGGCCATGTGGTACAAACGGGGCGCGAGGCCGCGGCGCGGTGATTGGGACGAGGAGGACCACTAGCCGTTCGGGTTCACCACCTTGCCCATAAAGAGGATCGTGCCGGAGAGGCGCTCCCGAATCACGAAAACGAATGGGCGGTTCACCAATAGCATTGAGGGAGCACTGAGCTCTCTCATCGAAACCGACGTGATCGCTGCAGCTTCGGTTCCTTCTTCGTTGACATCCACGAACGTTTTGTGAAGGACTGTATCAATCCAGACGCCGCCGCTTGGGTACATCCGCGTGAAATCTGCCTCGGCTGGATCGAACGCCACTTCCATTCCCAGAGCTTTTAGAGCGTCGTTCAGGGCCAGCTCGTATTCTAGGGTGAACTTCGGGAGCGAGACAGCTATTTCATTCTCGTAAAGCCCGTCGATCCAGCCGTTCCAGTTTCCCTCTGTTAGTTCATCGACAACAGAGCCAATATCCTCTGGCTCATCGGGTAGCAGAATGGTCATGCAGTACGCGTCACCGCTGTACGGCAATTCTGCGACTAGAATCCTGTCGCGCCACGTCGATCTGAGCTCGATTTCGGCTTCTTGAGACATCATTTGTACAGTCGTCGTCGAACCGTCGGCCAAATAGAAATCGGCATCGCGGGTGCGGTCTTTGTCGAACTGATATGTCCAGTCGCCTTTGAAGTAGACAGCATTGATGAGATACATGATGACATTCACGGGGATGCCGTCGTCGATGATTTTCTCGATTTTGCCGTTGGTGTTGGAATAGACCCAGTCGTTTATTGTGTTTACGGCAGCGGGGTCGCCGAAGTTCAGGGCGGCAACCTCTGCATCGAAGTATTGCTGGTTGATGTCGAGGAACTCCTGGGCAGGTACCCTGTGTTGGGCGTGCCAGATCGAGTTTGCCAGCTGAAACTCGACATTGGGGTCCAGGTTTCGCAGCAGATCGATCAATGTCCGATACGATTCGTTCATTGCTTCACGAGACAATCCCTGGAGTTCCAGGGTCTCCATCATCGCTTGCTCCGTGGTGCCGTCCGCCCCGTTCAGCGTCATCCCAAGTGCCAAAGCGACACTCAGCGGCGATATGAAGATGTTGGTGTCTCCCTCCAACCGGTTGATCTCACGAAACAGCTTGAACGCAAAGCGATTGTCGGCGTCGATCAGTTGACCCTCGGCGACGCTCAGGTCGCGCGGTAGTTCTCCCAGCGGACCAAAAGAACCGTCACATCCGGCAATAGAGGCACCTATACATACGAAAAGAAACAAGCGGCACAGGCGATTCATGGTCATTTCCTCGAGCGTGGTTATCGGTGATACCCGGTATTGAGTTCCGCGGTCACGTGGTAGGAGAACAGCGGGGCGGGTTATTCCTGGTTTCACTAAGGAAACCACCGCTCCCATTCGTCAATTCCACCGCCCGGGTACTCGAGTCTGAGAAGGCCATACTCCAGCGTTGCGTTGTAGCGCCGCGGAGATTGCTGTGCGATCTGGAACCGCCAGTCCGTCTCGTTTTCACCCCCTGGGGTGAGTGCAAAGAGCATCACTCCATCGGTGGACGGGTGGCTACGACCCACGTCAGGCCTGAGCCGGTAAGCGGCATAAGTGTCCTCACGGCCCACGACTCTCACGATCGCTATGCCGAACTGGGTGCCGGTGCGCACCCAAATACCTTCGGTAGGATGGAGGTTTCCGGCATGCGCCTCGAAAGAGGCCTGAAAATCGGCCGCGGTCGGGTCGAACTGAGTCCACCGCACAGTTCTCGAAAGCGAAAACTCTGTCTGGGCGCCTGATTCGTCCAGCGGAGCGATTGCGATCTGGCCCTCATCCAGCGGTACTTCTTCCCATCGAGGTATGCGGACACGGCTCCCGATGAGCGCACCGACCAGAGCTCCAACGGCCCCACCCACGATCGTGGGCTCGAAAGACACCTTGTCAGGGTCCTCGCGGTTTGTCTCCGTGAGCGCGGAGGCACCCACGATAGCACCGACCAAGAACCCGATCCCGCCTCCTACTCCGGTCATCGCACGTTCTCCGCGACGGACCTGTAGCCTGAGTGCTTCGTTGTACCTGACGAGGGGATTGTCTTCCGTTTCTGCCATCAAAAGGCGATCACGCGAAGCATAAACGACGCGCCCGGTTGACCAAAACGGCTGGCCCACCGAGTCGGGGCGACTCACTCGCACCGTTGAGCCCGATGTTATTGGAAGCTGCTGCGCACGCAGTACACAGAACGGGACAGCTGAAAACGCGATAACGGTGGCTAGGCACGATGAGAACCCAAGCGAGGAGACTCGGTTCATGCTTATGCCCTTTCATTTATCCAGCTCGTTGTCGATTGCCGCAGCGACTGAGGTGAGGAAAAGTCACTGAACGGAGACGTTTCAGCAACATCCATTCCTATGTGAATACGATGATGCTAAATCACTGTGCTACAGTGATTTATATGCTAAGATATAATGTGAAATATCAAGTCGATTGTGTCCCAATAGCTGGCCGGTCAGTCCAGCAACCGAGTCTTCATCCACGCGGCCGAATTGTGGAAATCTGCCGCCGCACTTCCAGGTGGTACTAGGTCGTCGCATGCTTGTCTCACGGCTTCGTTCAGCACCATGTCGCCTACGGGAAGCAGGTCTTCAAGATGACTCAAGGTGCGGGGACCGATGATTGGTGCAGTTATTCCCGGTTGATCCTTCACCCACAGGACCGCTAGCTGAACTGGAGGGATACCCACTCTGTGCGCAAGCTCGACGAACTTGTTTCCGATTTCGATCCCACGGGTGCAAATCCGTTCCGCGTATATCCCACCTCGTAGACCGGCCCTCGAGTCTTTGGGGTACTTAGTGGCTGAGCTGTAGCGTCCGGTGAGCATCCCCTGAGCCATCGGGCACCAGGCGACTATGCCGAGACCGTGCTCGAGGCAAAGTGGTACCAGTTCGTTTTCAATGCGTCGATCAAGCAGATTGTACGGCGGCTGCTCGAGGCAGTAGCGTGCAAATCCACGCTTCTCCGAGATTGCCAGGCCCTCCATAACCTTCCAGGCGGGGTGAGTAGAGCACGCCACATAGCGGACTTTGCCCCAGCGGACCAGGTCATTCAAAGCCTCGAGCGTCTCTTCCTGGCTGGTTTCCGTGTCAGGACGGTGGATCTGGTATATGTCGATATGGTCGGTATCGAGGCGCCGAAGTGAGTCATCGCATCCTTGAATGATGTGGTGCCTCGAATTGCCGCAATCATTGGGGCCTGGGCCCATGGGAAAGTGCACCTTGGTGGCCAGCAGCACACGGTCGCGAATTCCGAGCTTCTTGAGTGCCCGTCCGACATATCGCTCGCATTCGCCTGCGGCGTAATTGTCGCCGGTGTCGATCAGGTTGATCCCGGCGTCGACAGCCCGTTCGACGATCTCGGTTGCCTCGTCCTCCGAGGTGGGTTCGGCGAAATTAGCGGTTCCCAAGACGAGGGACGAAACCTTGAGGCCTGTCCGTCCAAGAGTGCGATATTCCATCGTAAGTCCTTGTTATCATTCGTTTTACGTCGGGTGCTTTCATCCGCTGATGAACGCGGAAATACGCGGAAAACTGCGATTCTTGGTTACCCCGCTCAACCCCGCGAAAACAGCCTCGGTCATCTGCGTCTTTCAGTGCCTATGCGTATACAGTACCGTAGTATTTTAGCCGCTGATGAACGCGGAAATACGCGGAAAACTGCGATTCTTGGTTACCCCACCCATCCACATCAAGACATCCGCGTTCGTCTGCGTTTTTCCGCGGCAAACTCTCGCGTAAACTAGTCAGCGACCAAGGATTTCTTCGATCAAAACCAGTCCCCCGACCCTTTCGGCCCAGGCGGCATAGACCTCTCGTGCCGCTTCCCGAAAGGGTCTTCGATCGGGGTAAGTTACTCGAACTCCTACTTTCCGCAGCTCCGCCAACGCTGAATCAGCGGCGGACCTGTACAAAGCGCGTTGTTCCAGGATCATTTCACGGGCTGCTGCGTCGATAATCGCTCGATCATCGGGTGTGAGACGTTCGTAGAAGGCGCTGCTCATGATCACGTATTCGAGCAGGCGAATCCACCCGACCCTTGCCCAAAAAGGAGCCGGTTCGTAGAACCGTTTGGAGAAATAGTTGGGGTCGGCAGCCTCTCCTCCGTCGATCACTCCTTGCTCGAGCGCCGTGTACAGCTCGCCATACGCCATGGGCAGTGGATTGGCGCCAAATGCGCGGAAAGCGGCTAGATGCAGCGGGTTTTCCATGGTGCGGATCTTCAGGCCCCTCATGTCGTCCAGGCTTTCGATCGGCTCGGCGGTTGTCATGATATGCCGCTCACCGGCGTCGAAATACCCGAGAAGGCGCAATCCACGTTCCTCGAATGCGGGCTCGAGGCTTCGGCCGATCGAGCCGTCCAATACGGAATCGAAATGCTCAGGGCTTTCGAACAGGAATGGGAGCTCGAAGAGGTTGGTCTCGGGCACAAATGCAGACATCACGCTCGCGATGTTGCTGACCTCGATACTGCCGATTTGCAGCCCCTCAACCACATCGCGCTGGTTGCCCAGCTGATTGTTGGGGTAGAGGCGAACCTGAATCCGTCCGTCGGTGCGCTCTTCTACAATTCGCTTAAACGATTGCATTGCAATAACTTGCGGCTCACCGGGGTTCTGGCTCAGCGCGGCTTTCAGAACAATCGGCCGGTCTGAAGATCCACACCCAACCAGCATCCCGGTCAGAAGGCACAGCAGGGCGGGGAAACGAGACACCATTCGTCTGTTCATGGTGTTGCCAGCCTGGGCAGCCAAAGCACCGTATCCGGCCAATATGTGACCACGAGGAGTACGAGCAGCATTGCAATCAGAATCGGCACGATGCGCGATGTCACAGCGCGGACATTCTGCCCGGAGATCCCGCACGCTACGAACAGTGTCGCCCCATACGGCGGCGTGACGTAGCCGATCGCGAGGTTGACTGTCGCCAATATGCCAAAGTGTAACGGTTCGACGCCGAAGCTCTGAGCTATCGGGAAGAGTATTGGCAGGAACACGATCACCGCTGAGAAACTTTCCAGAAACATGCCAATTAACAACAGAGTTAAGTTCAACACTATCAAGAACATAGTGCGGTTTTCCACATGGTCGTGGAGCGCCGCACCGAGCGCCTGGGGCAGTTGATTCACGGCCACCAGCCAGGCGAACAACATCGCAGTTGCCGCGATGAACAATATCACGCACGATCTCTCGGCGGCATCGATCACAATCGCCGGCAGATCGCGCAATCTGACCTCGCGGTAAACCAATAGGCCGACAACTAGGCCATATACCACTGCGGCAGCCGCCGCCTCGGTCGCGGTGAAAATCCCGGCTAGAATCCCGAAAACAATCAAGAACGGAAGCCCGAGAGCCGGAAGGGCACTGATTCCGGTGCGTCTTATGTCGCGAATGTTCAGTGGCGTCGGGACGTCACCGGCGATTCCTTGCTTCAGCGCGTGACGGTACGCCACGAACATCAAACACACACCGATCAGCACACCCGGCACCACACCGGCAAGGAATAGCTGCGCCACCGAGGTCCCGGTGACGTATCCGATCAAGATCATGAGGATGCTGGGCGGGATTATCGGTCCAATTGCGCCTCCGGCCGCCTGAAGCGCTGCAGCAAACCGCATGTCGTAGCCTTTTTCGCGCATCGCCGGCAGCATGATCGAGCCCACGGCTGCGGTGTCGGCAGTCGAAGAACCGGAAATGCCGGCGAAAACCATACTTGCGAGCACAGTCACCATCCCTAGACTGCCGCGAACGAACCCGAGGCACGCAGAGGCGAATTCAACTATGCGGCGGGACATTCCGCCTTTATCCATGAGTCCGCCCGCCAGCATGAACAAAGGCACCGCCATGATTGGCCACGAATCGAGGGCGGTGAACATCCGCTGAGGTACCAGCGCAAGCGGGAGGGTTGGATCTGCCAAAAGGGCAGAAAGGGCACCAACACCCAACGCAAAAGCCACTGGCGTGCCGATCAAAATCAGCACGACCAGGATCAAAACCAGCCCGATCATGGGCCCTCGCCCATACGATTTCGATTGAAGGTGAAGACCGCTGCCTCGATGACCATCAACGCACCAGCGAGTGGGACTATTGCATACACGGCCGCCATGTTGATCTGCATAGCGGGTGAAACCTGCATTGTCCCTATTGCCATCAGTTTGACACCCCACACGGTCACGACAGCCGAGTAGACCACAATGAGGAACCCGGTGAAGACTCCTATGAATCTGCGTGCTTTCCGCGGTAGGCTAGGCCCGATGTAGTCGACTGCAAGGTGGCTACCCTTGCGCACGCATATCGAGGATGTGAGCAGGATGATCCACACCTGGCAAAACCGGGCCAGTTCTTCTGTCCAGGCCGGAGGGTTGTTAAATACATATCTTGCAACAACTTGCGCGAACACCGCTATCACGAGGACGGAGAAGAGGAAAACTACGAGGATTTCGATGAAGCGGCGAGCTGCCGCGAGGCCGCGTTGGGGCAGCGAGAGGTCTTGGCCGGTACTCACGGCTCGATCCTGGCATGCATCACGAATAGTAGCTATGGAAACACAGATTTCGCACAAGGAGTTGCCGTGCCGAGGAGTCTGTCAGTCGCATGGTGTGATGCCTTAGCCGATTAACTGCTTCTCTAGTATGTTTTGATCGTCTGTGAATACCAGCACGTTGGTGTCGAGGAAGCCACGGACGCCCCTTGGTACGACTTGGCTAGACAGCACCTAACCGGGTTTCCGCCTTACTTGCCGTAGATGTGTTTGCCTATGCGACGAACGCGCGCCATTTCGTCCTCGTCCAGGGGCCCGGCCTCCAGCGCCTTCAAATTGTCGAGCATCTGCTCTTCCGTTTTGGGGGCAGTGAGGCAGACGTTGACGTCAGGATGAGACAGTGCGAATCGGTAACAATCAGCCGCCGTCAGTGGTTTCTCGCCCGCCGGCATCAGCTTTGGTTTGAGGAGCTTGCGCCAGCAAGTGGCAGTGTAGACACCCATACCGCGGCGATTTTCTTGCAGCAAGTGTGGGAAAATGTCTTGTTCGGCCCCCGTGTGCACGGCATTGTAACGAATGTGAAAGAAATCCACGGGCGCATCGACCTCCCCGTGGGCGATCTTTCCGATTAACGGCCGATTGTGGCTGGAGATCCCAACTAAACGCGCCTTACCTGTCTCTTTGAGCTCTAAGATCTTGTCGATGAGCCTCCCGTTCGGTGGCTTTCGCACACCCTGGAGCAGTAGATCGGTCCAGTCTAGCTTCAACTTCTTCAACCAGCGTTCGACATAGCTATCCAGTCTGAAGGTCTTCAGGATAGGCCGAGCCAGCACTATGCACAGCTCGTCGCGATGGTCTGGCGCGAGGTTGTGGATGGCCTCGACCATGCTGGACAGATTGAGCAGAGGAGAAATGTAGAGGTAGTTAATCCCGTACTCATGAAAGGCCCTTTCAATGCCCGCCGCAGGTACACCGTAACCCGAGGCCAATCCCAGCCGGCTTACGAGCGGTCCCGTTCTGCCGTAGCGTACTGGTTCCTTGAAGTCCATGTACGTCCTCTTGCTGGGTGAAACACCAAGGTACGTGTTGGGCGAACGGTCGGCCAGGTTGACTAACCACCAAACCCGTATATCCTTATGTCACATATGTATAGCTGGACCCCTGAGCAGTATGACAGGATCCTCCCCAACGAAGTCCTGCCGCTGGTCTCAAAGCCCAACCGCTACGTTGGCAACGAACTCGGTCTAATTGAAAAGGACTGGGAAAGCGCCGAAGTGCGTGTTCTGCTCTGTTACCCGGACGCGTACGAGGTGGGGATGAGCCACACGGGAACGCAGATTCTCTATCACCTGGTAAATCGCGACCCGCGTTGGCTGCTGGACCGCGCTTACACGCCGATGCCGGATTTGGAGAAGCTTCTCAGGGAACGAGAGATACCGCTCTGGGGGTTGCACTACACGCGGCCGATTTGCGAATACGACATCATCGGTTTCACGCTCCAGTCAGAGCTGACCTACACCAACGTACTGAACGTTCTCGATCTGGCAGGAATGGATGTTAGAGCTGAGGATCGCGGCGATGACGATCCTATAGTGCTGGTTGGCGGGCCGTGTGTGTCCAATCCGGAGCCGATGGCATTGTTTTACGACTGTGCGTTGATCGGCGACGCTGAAGAGGCGCTTGGTGAGGTGTTGGAGATCGTGGGGGAGTGGAAAAAGGGTCGGACGGGCGGACGGGCGGACGGGCGGACGGATGGGAACGGTCGCTCTCAGCGACAGTCCGTTGGCCGAGCCGCAGCCTCCAACCGCGGACTCCGCGGAAACACGTCGAAGCAGCAGGTTCTGGAACGCCTTGCGCTGGAGGTGCCCGGCATCTACGTCCCATCGTTTTATGAGGTGCCAGAGGGTGGGAACACAGCGAGGCCCAAGGCCGACGCCCCAGAAGGCACACCGTTCCCGGTGGTTGCACAGAAGGTGCCGCAGCTGCGTCCAAACGACTATCCCAGACATCCGCTGGTGAGCCTAACGGAAACGACACACGACCGGCTTCCCATCGAAGTCATGCGTGGTTGCGTCCGTGGTTGCCGGTTCTGTTTGGCGGGATTTGTGTATCGGCCGTCGCGGGAGCGCGATATCCAGGACACTTTGGACATCGCTGATGCGGGTATTGCGCACTCCGGGTGGGACGAGGTTTCTGTGTTGTCGCTCTCAACCTCGGACTTCTCTCAGGCTACGGAACTGACCGACAGACTGAGCCGGTCATTGGTCGAACGTGGCGTGAGTGTTGCGCTTCCCTCACTCAGGGCAGACGAGTTTAGTGTCGGTCTCGCAGAAGCCGTGAGTCGAGTGCGCAAGTCGGGCTTCACCTTTGCGCCAGAGGCGGGGAGTCAACGACTTCGCAACGTCATCAACAAGGGTTTTGCTGAGGAAGACATACTGGGCGCGGTCGAGAGGGCGATGGAGGCGGGCTGGGTAGGTGTCAAGCTCTATTTCATGATTGGTTTTCCTTCCGAGACCGAAGAAGACCTCGAAGAGATGGTATCGCTCGTACGTAAAATCAGATCGATCCTGGCCCGTTTCCCAGGCAGACGTCGAGTAACCGTATCGGTATCACCGTTCGTGCCCAAAGCGTTCACGCCATTCCAATGGGAGCAGCAAGACCCGGTGGAGACGACGCGGGGAAAGCTCGCTTGGTTGAGGCAGCGTTTGAGAGGGAAGGGAATCGAGTACCGCCACCATGATATAGCGTCGACCACCATTGAGGGAATCGTATCACGCGGTAGTCGTGCAGCCGCGGACCTGATTGAGAATGCGTGGCGGCGAGGTGCGAGGTTCGATGGCTGGAGCGAATATCGAAAACTCGAAGTATGGGAGGAGACGCTCGAGGAGGCGGAAGTTTCGGTAAACGAGTTCTTCAGAGAGCGCGATGAGGCCGAGGAACTGCCATGGGAGGTAGTGAACTGGAGGGTGGATCGCGACTTTTTGCTTGACGAACGACGCGCTTCACGTGATGTAGAGTTAACGGTAAACTGTAAGAATGCAGAATGCTCTCTGTGCGGCGTGTGTGATTTTGATACATTGGAGAATGTGTTTTCTGAACCGGTGGCGACAAAATCGCCAGAAACTGTGTTTGGGCTACTGCAAGGAAAGCCCGGAACAACGGTCCGCCTTCGTTATCAGAAGGGCGCCGAAGTCCGTTTTCTGTCGCATCTCGATATGATGCGTGAGCTCGAACGCACTTTGCGGCGCGCATTTGTGCCGATTCTCTACACCGAGGGGTTTTCGCCCCACCCCAAGCTTTCAGCAGGTCCTCCGCTACCGCTTGGCTGGACGTCGGCGCACGAATGGATCGACGTCGAATTGGCGAACGAATGGTCAGAGCAGAATCTGACCGACCTGCTGATCAATTTGAATACCAATACGGCGACGGGAATCGAATTCCTCGAAGCCGCGGTGATGCCGCCAAAGGCGGCGTCGCTAAATGTTAGCATCGTTTCTGCCGATTATGTGGCACGGTTTCCCTCTCCTCCCTTCGAGACGAACTACGAAGAGCTGAGCGAACGGGCGCGGGAGTTCCTTGCGCAAACAACCGTGTTGATCACCCGACGCGGCAAGAAAAGAAGTAGTGAAATCGACATACGGCCGATGGTCCAAGAATTCACCGTGGTGGGCGAGGACGAAGTTCTCCTTCGACTCACGACAGTGGAAAGCAAGACCGTACGGCCGACAGATGTATTACGAGTGGCACTCGGCCTCGAAGAGGACCGCGTGGCGCTCATCCAAATTTTCAAGTCCGATGCGAGGTTTGCGATGGGGGATTGTCCCTCGACGGGAGCACTCGCCCGGACAGAGGTAAAGAGTTTTGAAACGCGAAATATTGATTTCTGCCACCAGCCCGCGCGAGACACGCGTGGCGATTCTGGAGGACGATCGCCTAGTTGAACTGTTGGTCGATCAACCAGAGATCGACCGAACCGTAGGCAACATCTATCTCGGCAAGGTCGAGGCAGTCTTGCCTGGGATGCAGGCGGCGTTCGTCAACATTGGGACTGAAAAGAGTGGTTTTCTTCACGCTTCCGACCTGGTTGAAGCGGAAGACGATGAAGATGATGAGACCGACGGCAACGGCAACAACGGTAACAACAACCGGGGTCGTGGACGTCGGGAATCACGCAAGGTTCCTAGAATCCAAGACCAGGTTCAACGCGGGCAACAGATGCTCGTTCAGGTCACAAAGGAACCAATCGGAACGAAGGGTCCGCGAGTCACCGCACAGATCTCTCTAGCAGGTCGATTCCTAGTTTACATGCCAGTCGCATCGAGGATCGGCGTGAGTCGAAAGATCGCGTCGCGAGAGGAACGTACACGCCTGCGCCGTATGGTCAGGAAGTTTCTCCCGAAAGACGTCGGCGGTGTAATTGTGCGCACCGTGGCGAAAGATCTAACAGAAGACCTTGTGAAACGTGATCTCAAGGCACTGCTGGCGCTGTGGAAGAAAATCAACCGAAAGGCATCGTTCGTTCAGCGCAACGCGCCCGCTTTGGTGCATAGAGAGGCGTCGCTTACGAGCGGTATCATTCGCGACGTCCTGAGTGACAAGATCGATCGGATTCTGGTGGAGTCACGCCCGCTGTACAAGGAAATCCATCGCTATCTGAGGCGTGTGCATCCCGAGTTCCGAGACAAAGTCAAGGCATACAACGAGTCGGAGCCGCTCTTCGACAAGTTCGAAATTGAAGGAGAGATTGAGTCGTTGTTCCGGCACCGAGTGGACCTTCCTTCAGGAGGGTACCTGATCATCGAACCCACAGAGGCATTGGTTTCTATCGACGTCAATACGGGTAGCTACACCGGTAGGAAGGACCACGAGAAGACCATCCTCCGCACCAATCTCGACGCGGCCAAAGAAATTGGCCGCCAGCTCCGACTCCGGGACGTCGGCGGCATCATCGTGATCGATTTCATCGACATGGACAACCAGGCCAATCGTGACAAGGTGCTGCGAGAGTTGCGTCAGGTATTGAGCCGCGACAGAGCGCGCACACGTGCCTTCGAGGTTTCGGACCTCGGTCTCATCGAGATGACACGTCAGCGTGTGCGCCCGTCACTATACGACTCGATGACTGGTGTGTGCCCTGACTGTAGCGGTGCTGGAAGTGTGTTCCGCCCACAGATTGTTGCCCGACGGGTGGAACGTGCTCTCAGCCGAGTGGCGAGTGAAAAGAAAGAACGCGGGGTAACCGTCAGCCTGCATCCTGAAGTGGCCCTCTACCTTCTGGAGGAGGAGCCGAAGTTCCTGAAGGACATTCGGCGTGGCAACCGCCTCGACGTCGCAGTCCGAGATAACCCCGTCATACCGGTTGACGATTATCGAATCATCTCCGAGCCTTCAGGAAGGGACGTGACGAAGGAGTATGAAGTCGCCTAGCAGCTGACTTCAGATTCACCGATCGCGTGGTGCTCATCTGACAGCAGTCAACTACCACCACCCAACCGGACTCCTATCACCTTTGCAGGGTTGCTGGCCTCATCGTTGCAAAGTACTTTGTATAATAAAGTAGACATATAGGACTCTTCAGGAAGGCGATCTATGCCCGATGGCATTCTCTTCAGACGCCTGCGTGGCTCGCTGGGGAACGCTGTGGTGTGGGGGGTCGGGTGGTTCAGTGCCGCGTTGGCGCTGTTCGCCACCCTACGTGTCGCGGGCATCCTCCCCGATGTGATCTCTTGGGCAGAGGGATTCGAACTCGCCATTAGGTCGGGGATCGTCGGTGGCATCGCAGGGGGAGCGTTTTCCAGCGTAATAAGGCTCCTTTATCACGGGCGACGTCTTTCGGAGATTAGCTGGATACGCTTCGGAATCGTTGGGGGAGTTCCTACAGGCTTGTTTTTGCCGCTGTTCTTCCAAACGATGAATCTGCTCTTTGGGGGTGGCCTGGTGCCGTGGGAACTCGTGCTCGATGATGCGCCCATAGCAGCGGTGCTCGGCGGCGCTGCTGCCGGCGGTTCGCTCAAACTTGCTCAACTCGCGGATACCCTTGTTCCGGGTAGGAGTCAGGATCAACTCGACGGCTCGGAGGGCGTAGATCGCTTGGCGTCGGTTGGAGAGCGGGATACCTGCAAACGCCCGGTTCGCGCTTTGGGATGAGAGTGCGCAAACGTGCTGGAGCAAACAGGTGACTCCGAGATGCGATCATGTCACATCGCAGACAATTACCGATCGGATTGGGGGATTGTTTCTGGCAGGATGGTGGAAATCTCAAGGTGTTTTTTGTGTGAAGTTGTAAGTGATCATAAGAGCGAGCGTCGCTAAAGTACAGAAATCAAAAGACATGAACAAAAAAGGGGATTGAAGCGATGAAGATTGGCAATACCGCGTACAAATCCGCCGTTGGCCTTGCGATCGTGACGCCGTTACTGCTCGTCTGGATGATCGGTGCCGTTGGCGTGCTCGGGGTTGATGGCGACCCGGCCGATTTGATGTATGTCGGGGTGCTCGCCGTCGGAATTATCGGTGCCATTATCGCTCGCTTCCAGTCTTTTGGAATGGCACGCGCGTTGTTCGCCACGGCACTCGCTCAGGCGCTGGTCGCCGTGATCGCGCTGATCGCTGGGAAACACCAGGCCCCGTATAGCTCCGTAGGCGAAATCTTGGGTTTAAATGGGCTCTTCGTCACTCTGTTTCTAGGATCGGCCTGGCTGTTTCGGAAAGCTGCGCGGGAGCGAACTGACGTGGGCGCAGGGCAGGAGGGTTAAACGGCCTCTGCCGCACTTGACGGGTTATTAGCTAAGGCCTTTTGAAATGTCGCCCCCCGGTGTTTCTTCGGGTCCCTCCGACCGCGATCACAACCTCTCTCACCAGATATCCGAGCTGGAAATCTGGATTTTTTCCTCAGAATCCGGATTTGAATCGCTGAGGCACTGGATTGGGATTCCAGTAGCGGGGTTGGGTTGTGATTGACACCGAATGTCCTACTCCCGACGGTCGATGTCCCAGAAACCCACTGGCGGGGGTGGACGACTAGGTAGTGTAGCACTT
>JBDHHK010000083.1:0-18585 GCA_039589395.1 Gemmatimonadota bacterium | reverse complement strand
AGGAATTCCGATGGACGACCTGATCTATCTAGATAATGCTGCCACGAGCTTCCCGAAGCCAAAGGAGGTGCATGACGCCGCATATGATTTCTATTGCCGCTACGGGGTAAACCCCGGACGCTCCGGATGCGACCTCGGGGTAAGCGCCGAAATGATGATCCATGAAACGCGAACACGCTTGTCCGCGTTCTTCAACCCCACCCTCACAGCTGAAGGTACCGAGAAGGACCCGAATCGCCTCGGTTATGCTATGAACGCCACGATGGCACTAAACCTCGTCATCAACGGTACTGTCGGGCCAGGCGACCACGTAGTTACTACAAAGGTGGAACACAACTCGGTTATACGGCCAGTCAACCATAGAGTCCTGATCGGGGCCGAGGCCACATACGTCACACCGGATGGCGAGGGATACATCGATCCGGAGGAAATCCGGAAGGCCATCCAAAAGAACACCAAGCTGGTGATCGTCAATCACGCATCCAACGTCACCGGAGTCGTCCAGGACATAAAGGCCATCGGAAAGGTGTGCGGTGAGGAGGGCGTGCCGTTCGCAGTTGACAGTGCGCAGACCGCGGGGGTTTTGCCGATTGACATGACGGCCTGCAATATCAGTTTCCTATGTTTCACGAGCCATAAGGGGCTGCTCGCCCCGACTGGAACCGGCGGAGTGTGCGTGGCGGACCATGCCGAAATTGAAGGAACGGTATTCGGCGGTACGGGGGTCCGCAGTGCCAATCCACACCACCTGAAGGAATATCCCTATAGACTAGAGGCAGGTACTCAAAACCTCGCTGGTATCGCGGGCCTTTCGGCCGGTCTCGACTGGGTTCAGCGTAAAGGCATGGACAACATCTACAGGCATGAAATGGAATTGCTCGAGATGTTGCAGAATGGCCTCGTAGAGATCCCTGGCGTAAACATTATGGGAACAACGAATCTCTCAGAACGCGTGGCAACTATGTCGATCACCGTCGACAATTTCGACCCAGGGGACATCGGCACCTTCCTCGACGTCGACTACAACGTCCAGACCAGAACTGGCCTGCAGTGCGCTCCATTGATTCACGATGATATGGGCACCTCACCGCGCGGCACGGTTCGTTTTTCGGCTGGTCCATTCAACACGACGGAGCACATCGAACTCGCGATAAAAGCGGTACAAGAAGTTTCGTGTCGCCGTAACAAATAGCGTCGTGGTCGGTTCTCGGCCCCGAGCGGTGCTATCAACGAGAAATGAACTCGCCGGCTTCACAACAGTGAGGCCGGCGAGTTTTCGTTTCCGAGGCTGAGTGAGCATGTAGGCCTACCCGCTTGTAACCACCACACTCTTCATCAAGTCTCTATTCAGCCGGGCAATGAAGTTGACGCTGATCTCCTTCGGGCAGGCGGCTTCGCACTCACGATGGTTGGTGCAGCCGCCGAACCCCTCCTGATCCATTATGCTGACCAAGTTCAAGACGCGCTCCATGCGCTCCGGCTGGCCCTGGGGAAGCAGACCGAGGTGAGACACCTTTGCCGATGTGAACAACATCGCTGACGCGTTGGGGCAAGCTGCAACACAGGCACCGCAGCCAATGCAAGCCGCGGCGTCCATCGCAAGGTCGGCATTTTCTTTCTTGATCGGGATCGCGTTCGCATCTGGTGGGGCACCGGTGCGAACTGATACGTACCCGCCAGATTCGACAATCCGATCCAAAGCGCTGCGATCGACTATCAGGTCTCTGAGTACGGGAAAGGCCTTCGCCCTGAACGGTTCGACCCAGATCTCGTCGCCGTCCTTGTAGTGACGCATGTGAAGCTGGCACGTCGCTCCTCCGCGCTGTGGTCCATGCGGCACACCGTTGATCACCAAGCCGCAGCAGCCACAGATACCTTCTCGACAGTCGTGTTCGAACGCGATCGGCTCTTCGCCCTTTTCGATAAGCGCTTCGTTTACGATGTCGAGCATTTCGAGGAACGACATGTGCGAGTTCACGCTGGGCGCTTCGTAGCGTACGAACCGGCCCTTGTCTTTGGCGTTCTTCTGACGCCATACGTGCAATATGATCTTCATCACTTGTAACTCCGCTGCGACAAGGGAACATCCTCGAAGGTGAGCGGCTCCTTGTGGAGCTTGGGGGGCGACCCTACCCCGTCGAACTCCCATGCAGCAACGTATGCAAATTCATCGTCGTTGCGTTTCGCTTCACCTTCCTCGGTCTGGTGCTCCTCGCGGAAGTGGCCGCCGCATGACTCCTCTCTCATGAGAGCGTCGTGGCACATCAGTTCCCCAAACTCGAGGAAGTCGGCCACGCGACCGGCTTTTTCGAGGTCCTGATTCAGCATTTCGCCTGTTCCGGTCACCTTGACGTCCTGCCAGAACTGCTCTCTGAGCGGTGGGATCTTCTGCAGGGTTTCCTCTAGTCCCCGCGTGTTGCGTGCCATGCCGCATTTATCGAGCAGCATCTCGCCGAGTTCACGATGGAACGTGTCTACCGTTCGTGATCCGTTGATGCCAAGCAGCTTGTTCATCTTTTCGTGGGATTCCTGTGTCACCGCCCCAACCGCCGCTCCGTCCGTGGACACCTTGATCGGTCCGAGCCGTGCCAGATAGTCGCCGATCGTGTACGGCAGCACGAAATAACCGTCCGCCAGACCCTGCATCAGAGCGCTTGCCCCCAATCTGTTGGCGCCGTGGTCGGAGAAGTTAGCCTCGCCGATCACAAACAGACCGGGGATAGTGCTCTCGAGATTGTAGTCGACCCAGAGCCCGCCCATGGTGTAATGCGGTGCCGGATAGATTCGCATCGGTACTTTGTAAGGATCATCCCCGGTTATGCGTTCGTACATCTCGAACAGGTTGCCGTACCTAGCCTCGATCACGTGCTTGCCCAGCCGGTTGATCGCATGGGCAAAGTCGAGGTATACCCCGTTCTTCATTTCACCCACGCCGTGACCGGCGTCCACAGCTTCTTTGGCACGACGCGATGCGATATCGCGCGGCGTTAGGTTGCCGAAGCTCGGGTAGAGACGCTCCAGGTAGTAGTCGCGTTCGTCCTCGGGAATGTCGTTTGCCGCCCGACTCTCGTTCTCCTGCTTCGGTACCCAGATGCGTCCGTCGTTGCGCAACGACTCGCTCATGAGGGTCAGCTTCGACTGATAATCTCCACTCGTGGGAATACAGGTTGGGTGGATTTGAGTGAAGCACGGATTGGCGAAGACGGCTCCTCTGCGGTGCGCACGCCAGGCCGCTGTAACATTGCAGCCCATCGCGTTGGTGGAGAGGAAGAACGCGTTACTGTAGCCGCCTGTGCCCAGCACCACAGCATGCGCAGCGTGTGATTCGATTTTGCCGGTTACCATGTCGCGAACCACAATTCCCAATGCGCGTCCGTCTTCTACGACGAGGTCGAGCATTTCGGTGCGGGGGAACATCTTCACTTGACCCAGGCCAATCTGGCGAGCGAGCGCGTGGTACGCCCCGATCAGCAGTTGCTGTCCAGTCTGGCCGCGCGCGTAGAAGGTCCGCGAAACCTGAGCGCCGCCGAACGACCGGTTGTCCAACAACCCGCCATACTCCCGAGCGAATGGCACACCCTGAGCCACACACTGGTCGATGATGTTGTTGCTGACCTGCGCGAGACGATATACGTTCGCCTCGCGTGCGCGATAGTCGCCTCCCTTTACCGTGTCATAGAACAGTCGCCAAATACTGTCGCCGTCGTTGGGATAGTTCTTGGCGGCGTTTATGCCTCCCTGTGCGGCAATGCTGTGCGCTCTGCGCGAGCTATCCTGATAGCAGAAGCACTTTACGTTGTAACCCATCTCCGCCAGGGACGCAGCGGCCGACGCACCTGCCAGCCCCGACCCGACCACAATGACTTCGTATTTTCGCTTGTTCGCGGGGTTCACAAGTTTGAGATCAAACTTGTGTTTGTCCCACTTATCCTGAACCGGACCGGATGGGATTTTTGCGTTGAGTTCCATTGCTGATGCCTCCGTCACCTAGTTGAGTGTCAAAATCCCGGCGAGGACACCGACCGGGACGGAGATGAATCCGACGAAGACCACTCCTGCGACAAACACCGCGAGGGGCCTGCGATACTTGTTGTAGCGCGGGTGATTGATGCCGAGTGTCTGCAGGAAGCTCCACACACCATGATAGAGGTGGAGGCATATGGCGCCCATGACGATTATGTACAGAATCGGTATCGGCACCCACTGGAACCCTATTACCAGGTTGTTGTATGCGTCGCCGTGGACAAAATCGGGATGCAGAGTGCCTGTCGTCAAATGCAGGATGTGCAGAAACACGAACACCCCTATGAGGATCCCACCCCAGATCATCGTACGCGCGGCGAACGTGGTCTCGAGAGTGTCGAGCTTGCGCGCGTACTTGATCGGCCGCGCCTTTCGATTCAATAACCAGAGCTGAATCGCCGGCACCACGTGAATCAGCACGGCGAGGATCAGGGCAATACGGAATACCCAGAGCAACTGGCCATGCATGAACAGCGGCGCGCCCATCTCTCTCAGAAATTCCGCGTAGTGATTGAAGGTCTCGGGCCCAAAGAAAGCTTTGAGGTTGCCGTACATGTGCCCGAGCACGAAGCCTGTGAAGATCACGCCCGACGCGGCCATGAGGACTTTTTTGCCCACCGTCGAGCGATAGATATTCAAGACACGACGCATCGTATCTCCCTTTTGAGAGCGTAGAGGCTCGGTCTGGTTGAAAGGGCGACAAGGGGAAGCCCGATCGCCACCTCAAAAACTATCACCTGTGTCCGGGCAGACGCCAGCCAGCATCCTGTTCGGCATCTGACTTCCTAGTACCTACCGCCAGTGGGCCGCCGCGCGCGTCAATCAGTGGCACATCATCTTTCCAGGTGGACATCCTGTGAACCGCGCGTGATACTTCGGGCGTTGGGTGAGATCCAGTTTGGATTGGCGAAGTTTCCGATAAATCCCCGCGCCTAAGAGGCCCATATGCGTCGTTTGAAAGGCTTATTCATCATCACGACCTTCTTGCTGCTCACGGTTTGTCTTTCCGGACCCTCGGCAGTTTTGGCTCAAGATCTGAGGCCCGTGACCGTTGGCTCACCGATGCCGGACGTTACACTGCCGGCGTATCAGGGCGGCGACGTCACTTTGTCCGAGCTCAGAGGCAAGAACGTAATGGTCATCTTCCCTCGAGGACGATCCCGGCCGGACGCATGGTGCCACATTTGCAACTACCAGCACATGGAATTGGTGTACCATGAGGCCGCCAACGCTCTCAGGCAGCAGGCGAATCTGGAAATCCTCTTCGTGTTGCCATATCCGAGGGATGAGGTCGAGGAGTGGATCGAGGTCTACCCGCAACAACTTCAAGACCTGGAGGACTGGAAGAACCCAGATCAAGCAACTCTCGACGATGCGGGACGTCGGCGAATGGCATTCGCGCGCCAGGCTTTCCCGAAAGTCTTCACTGTCAATCAGGATCGCGTGCCGGGCCCCTTCCCCATCCTCATGGACGGCGATCGTTCTGTTTCGAGTGGCCTCGGCTTCTTCACAACAGACTGGGGTGGAAGTGATGCTGAGCAGAACGTTCCCACAGTTCTACTGATTGACCCCGAGGGAACACTGCAATTCAAGTACATCAGCCAAAACACGATGGACCGTCCGCCGCTGGAGTACCTGCTGCAGGTGATTGAGGCAGTTGGGGAAGCTCATCGGTAGTCGGCAAATCCGACGGCCGGTCACCACACGTCGACGCTGTTCCTCTGCTCCTCACCTGCGGATGTGAGGAGCCTGGCGAGAGCTCCTACCGTTGTTGTGCGCAACTCGCCGGTGGATCGGCCATAGAGGTCCAGTGTTCCCGAGTCATCTCGCAGCGACTCCAACTTTTCCATTACCGACTCGCCTTCGATAGCGGCTAACGCAATTACTGCGTAGCCACGAATGTACGGGTCAGCCGAGCCTAGAGACGCAATCAGCTCTTCTGTTTTGTCCGTCAGCAGGTCGGGGCGCACTTTGGCAACAGCTGTTACCGCCCAATGCGCTCCTCGGCTAAGGGCCTCATTGTTGAGATATGACCCCAACAGCACCCCGAATACATCGAGCAGCTGGGGAACGCTCACCACTATCGCCGCCATAGCCTCGGGGGAATGCCACCCCGCACCACCCGACTCATCGTTCATCAACCACTCGAGCCGGCGCAAAAGCTCTCGCACCGATTGGAGGTCCGTATCGGCAACTACGGCTGAAACCAGACCAAGAGCTTCGATTGCTCGCCAGCGAAATCGTTCATCTTGCTCAAAAAGAAGTGCACACAACACACCAACCACGCGCTTATCTGTTTTCGCAAGCTCTGTCAATCTCGGCAGGTCGCGCGATGTAACCAGTTCTTTGACGAGATGCTTTCGCTGTTGACGATTCATCTTAAGCGCGTGAGCGGTTTAAAACGATTCGATACTGCTGACTCAAACATCGACGACGAGGCCAGTACGGGCCATCGTGCATAGTCCATCTCGGCCAGCTTCCCGTGCGGCTTGACCCGCGAGTTCCACCAGCGCGTCGACACCGTCGTCCATTCGATCCTGATTCAGGTGCCAAAGCAACAGCCGATTCACTTCCGCCTCGACAGCCAGCTTCACCGTATCGGCGTACACCGAATGTCCCCATCCGCGGGAATAGCTCTCGTACTCCTCTGGAAGGTATTCCGCATCGTGGATCAAGAGGTCCACGCCGCGCAAGAATGCCACATAGTCGTTGAACTTCTTTCCGCCGGGGTGGGCGTAAGTGAACTCATTATCCGGGAAGAAGCCAAAGCTCTTCTCGCCCTCAGTGAAACGAAAGCCATAACCGTTGTTCGGGTGAGACAAGGGGATGCTCTCGCAACAGAGGTTGGCTACGGAGAACTCAGGTGTACACTCGTTGTCAAACAGCAATTCGGCGTGAACATCATCCAGTGTGACTGGAAAGAACGGAGGCTGCATGACCTCACTCAGGAATGTTCGAATCGACTGCTGAGCATAGGTGCAACCGTGAATGTGGATCGTGATACCATCTCGGTAGAGTGGTTTGAAGAACGGAAAACCAAGCAGGTGATCCCAATGAGCGTGGGAGAGCACAAAATGGAACGTATCTCTGTTCTCTTGCAGCAGCCGGTTGCCGAGCGGCCTGAGTCCGGTCCCCGCATCGAGAATGACCGTGTCGCCCGCGCTCGTCTCCAGGCAGACACAGGTCGTATCGCCGCCGTACCGGTCGAACTCCGGTCCGGATACCGGGATTGACCCGCGCGCGCCCCAAACAGTCAGCTTCATCACGGCACCTCGTTCATCGGTCCTTCGTACCACACAAACACTAAGGTATCACTACTGTTGGGTTTCTAGCCAACGTTCACAGTCGATTGCCGCAGTGCACCCGCTTCCGGCCGCAGTAATGGCTTGGCGATACACAGAATCCTGAACGTCGCCACAGGCGAACACACCTTCCACGCTCGTACGCGATGACCTGCCCACTGTCTCGATGTAGCCGTTCTCGTCGAGTGTGATTTGTCCTTGGAACAATCCCGTGTTGGGTGTATGGCCGATTCCGAGGAACATGCCCGCGCAGGGTAGGTCCTTCGTCTCATCGTTCGATGGGTTGCGTAGCCGGAGACCTTCGACGAATTCTTCGCCCAGTACCTCGTCAACGACGTAGGGCATCTGGAGAGTGATTTTTTCGTGCTCACGAGCTCTGTTCTGCATGTACTTTGATGCTCTGAATTCAGTACGCCGGTGCACCAAATGCACGATACTCGCAAACCGCGTGAGGAACAGCGCTTCTTCAATGGCAGTGTCACCACCACCTATCACTGCCAACTCCTGATTGCGAAACGCCGGCAATGCTCCGTCACACGTTGCGCACCCCGACACTCCACGATTCATCAGACGCTGTTCGCTCTCGATGCCAAGGTACCTGGCAGAGGCCCCCGTTGAGATGATTACGGAGTGGGCAAGGTGCTCCTTGCCCTCAGACGTGACTCGGAAGGGCCGCTCCGAGAGATCCACCGCATCGACATCCTGTGTCAGGAATCTGGTTCCAAACCGTTCGGCCTGCTTGCGAAGCAACTGCATCAACTCTGGGCCCGTCACACCCTCCGGAAAGCCTGGGAAGTTCTCGACGTCCGTAGTGGTCATCAATTGACCACCCGGCTGACCACCAGCAATGAAGCCCTCGAACATCAACGGGTTGAGATTCGCCCGTGCCGTGTAGATGGCCGCTGTTTGGCCCGCCGGGCCTGACCCGATGATAATGACGTCCTCTATCTCGCTCATTCACTCCTCCATCACATTCCATCACGGCGACGGTTTCGCGTATGGTTCGAAACGTCCTTCGCCTATCAGTTTTTCCCATGTTGGCCAACCATACCGCATCGGTTGGCTCGGAACTCCACGGTAACATTAACCTGCAATGTCCCACCTTGCGAGTGTCTTTCCGAACCCCTTTGCACGCGTTGTGCCCACCACTTCGAACTGTCCGCTTCCGCGCCTGAATCCCACCTTTGTAAGTTCCATGCTATTGCGAGAATTCGTGAGAGCTTTGACCAACTTCTGCAACGACGGTGGAACAGATGAAGGACGAGCTGAACGCCACGGTAACGAAATACGACGAGATAAATCACGGGCTCTTGGTGCTAAGGGTGAAGCCGGATTTCGAACTGCCCGAGTTCAAGGCCGGCCAATACGTCGTGTTGGGGCTTCCAGGTTCATATGAGAGGGCGGACTACACCTTACCTGAAGAAGAACCGTCAGAGCCCGAGAAGGTCATCAAGCGCGCCTACTCCATCGCTTCTTCGAGCCAACAGGGCGAGTATATAGAGTTCTATGTCGCGCTCGTTCATTCGGGTGCACTCACACCTCGCCTGTTTGCGCTAAAGGAGGGCGATCGCGTCTGGTTGGGCAAGAAGATAGTCGGCATGTTCACGTTGGCCGACGTCACTCCGGGTCACGACATCATCTTCATTGCTACGGGCACAGGCCTGGCTCCCTACCTATCAATGCTGCGATCCAACTACCGGTTCGAGGATGGGCACAAGACCATAGCAATACATGGAGCGCGCGTTTCCTGGGACCTCGGTTACATGCGCGATTTGACGGCACTGGCCGCGAAGTGGGAGACCTTCCACTACCTGCCAATCATCGACGAGGTAGACCGGGATCCAGACTGGCCAGGAAAGACCGGGTTTGTCTTCGAGTATATCAATGACGGCACAGTAGCAGGAATCCTCGGACACGACATGGATCCGGCGAAGACGAGCGTTTTTCTTTGTGGCAATCCGTTAATGGTCGAAGGAATGGAAAAGATGCTCATCGAGTGCGGCTTCAAGATCCACAAGCGTCGCGATCCTGGAAACATATTCGTGGAGAAATTCTGGGCCGACTGAAAGCCGACCTAGTTCCGGTGTCTCTTCGCGCCTCCTAGCCCCAGTTTTTTCATGCGACTGCGCAGCGTGCTCGGATTCAAGCCGAGTATCGCCGCAGCGCCTTCCTGACCATATAGCTTGCCCGCGGTGTGTCTCAGGACCTTCTGGATGTGCCTGCGTTCGACAGCCACGAGCGTGGTCAGCTCTTCTTTCGACTCCGTGTCGAATCCATCACGCGCCGTCTTGCCTGCTACCTCCCGTACACCATCCCCGTCACCGTCAAACTCCAGTTCGGGTCCACGATTGACGATAGTGGCCCTCTCCAGAGTGTTAACGAGTTCTCGTACATTTCCGCGCCATGGTTGAGCCTGGAGCCATTCTTTCGAACGGTCAGAGAGCCACCAGGGACCGCGTCCAGTTCGCCTCGACAGCGAATCCAGAAATGTCTCAGCGATGCCGACTATGTCCTCTCGGCGAGAGCGCAACGGGGGTACGTGGATTGGGAAGACAGCAATCCGATAATACAGATCATCTCTAAACTTCCCATTGGCCATGGCTGAGAGTAGGTCCTGGTTTGTGGCCGCCAGGATGCGTACATCCACACGAACGGTCCGGTCACTCCCGACTGGCTCGAAGCGCCCCTCCTGCAACGCTCTGAGAAACTTGGGTTGGAGGTCTAGAGGGAGTTCACCGATCTCGTCCAAGAAAAGCGTCCCGCCATTAGCCGCCTGGAATCGACCCATGCGGGCTTTGGTCGCACCACTAAATGCGCCCTTCACGTGGCCAAACAGCTCACTCTCGATCAGATTTGCCGGCAACGCCGCACAGTTGATGCCAACTATCGGCTGGTCGGATCGTTTGCTCCATCCGTGTATTGCGTTTGCCAGCACCTCTTTCCCAGTGCCTGTCTCGCCGGTGATCAAGACCGGAGCCGCAGTCGAGGCAACCTGGTTGGCCTGGCGCACCACCCGGACCATCGCCGCACTATCGTTTGCCTCTAGCAGCGTGCTGGCATCCGAAGTACCCTCGATTCTATTACCCAGCAGGCGGTTCTGCTCCTGAAGCTGACTTCCCAAGCGGGCCAGCCGGGCAGACTGCTCGCCGTAGCCGACAGCTAGCCCGAGCAACTGGCCGAAAACGGTGGCGAGATCAACCACTGATTCTGCGTACGTGCCACAGATCTCGCGATCGAAGGTCATGATCCCCAGAGGTTTTCCCTGGACTCGTAGAGGAACCACCATACATGAATGGCCTGGCGGCAGAGAGAGAACTCCATCAAAGACATCCCCATCACCGTGAAGGTGGTCGGCCTCAGTGAATGCTCGAGCACGCTCGGTGTTCAACAACATTCGAAGCCCGGGGAACTTGGCCAACCGCAGGCTGTGATACTCAACTGTATCGTTGGCAAGGCGCCCACACGCAACGCGGACAGAAAGCTCCCCATCCCTGAGCTGCATCACCGTGGCGAGGTCGTATTCAACGTAGGCTCCCAGGGTTTCCAGTGCTTCGCGCAAAAGCCCATCGACCTCGGACTTCGTGGGACCTTCCTGTGCGGTAGAGTCGAGATCCCGCGTCAAATCAATGGTCTTCGGATCCACTGTCATGGCTGCACCGTAATTGTAGAGAACGTCATATGTCGCGCTCCAAAACATACCGTGAAATACCACGACCGTGCAACGCGACATTTCGCGGACCTGCATCTGGCGTTTCAATACTGTCGCACTTAAAGCATTACACCACAACGTCTTACAAATATGTACCATGATGGCACACGTCCTGCTTTTATGGATAACAACCGCAGCACTGTGACAGTGCACGCTGACCCTTCGCCTAGCGAGGCAGCGCCAAATAACTGAAGAGATCGACAGGAAGAGGAATCCCCACAATGGCAACGACCAAAGGTCAGGATCGCGTAGACAACATGGTGCAGCTGCTCAAGAACTGGCAGAAACTCGAGCGCAAGGCTATCGACGACACAGCCGAGATGATCGAAGAGACCAAGAACCCACTCGTACGCATGATCATGTCAATCATTCGCCACGATTCGTTGATGCACCATAGAGTACAGCAGTTTCTCATCGACAGTGTTACTGAAGAGGACGTACCGGTGAGCCGCGAAGACCTGGCTCACATTTGGGAGAAGATCGAGCAGCACGATAGGCTGGAGAAGAAGACTATTGCCATGGCCGAAGAGCTGCGTGAGGAAGCCTGGTCACCAGTGCACAAACAGTTGCTCGGCTACCTGCTGGAAGATGAAAAGAAGCACGACAGTCTGATCGGCCAGCTGCAAGAGGTCAAAGTGGGTATGAGCAAGGCGTCGGGCGCATAAGACCTTCGGATCATTCTTTGGCGATTCACTCGGTTACTGAGATCGATCGCAACGGAGCACAGTTATGAATACGGCTTTGAGCAAGATTCTGGAACAGAAGGGTAAGCAGGTCTACGTGACCTCTCCAGCTCAACCGGTTCTTGATGCCATCAAGATCATGCAGGAAAAGAAGATTGGTGCACTCATCGTCATGGAGGATGGCAAGCCAACAGGGATCTTCACCGAGCGCGACGTGATGATGCGCGTGGTAGCATGCGAGTGTAATCCGGCTGCGACCAGCGTATCCGAGGTTATGACGAAGAACCTCGCGGTCGTGAGCCCGGATACAACCGTTCAGCAGGCAATGGCGATCACTACGGAGAAGCGGTGCCGCCACCTACCGGTCATGGAGGGAGACGAACTCGTTGGAGTCGTATCGAGCGGCGATCTGACACACTGGATCGTGAAGAGCAAGAACTTCGAAATCGAAAGTCTAATCCGATACATAACCGGCAAGTACCCGGCATGACCGCTCCATGCATCGGTTGTTGGGCACTCATCGCAGGAATCCATGAGTAAACGCAAAACGAACGAGGAACAGACACAATGACAGATTCTCCAAAGTACGCTGAGGTGATTCAGCTGGCTATCGACAACGAACAGAAGGCAGCTGACCTGTACGCCGGCCTTGCCGAACAGAGCGACAGCCCAGCCGCCAAGGCTCATTTCGAGCAGTTGGCCAACATGGAACGTGGCCACAAAATGAAGCTCGAGACGATGGACGTTGACTTCTTCAACGCCCAAGAGCTGAAGCCTCCACAGGACCTCAAGATTGCCGATTATCTGGTTGACGTCGACCTGCAACCAAACGCGAGCTACCAGGACACGCTCCTCTTTGCGGCAAAGTGCGAGAAGGCAGCCGCAGAGCTCTACACCGACCTTGCGGCCGTTTACGAATCGGTGCCTGAGGTAAACAGAATGTTTCAGGTCCTCGCTCAGGAAGAAGCCCACCACAAATTCATCATAGAGCGTGAGTACGACGACAAGGTGTACAAGGAAGGCTGACGTTCAACTGGAAGTGGGGCATCGAAACATGGCAAAGACATCTGGTCCAGAGCGAGTGGAGAAGATGGCCAAGGTGTTGGAGAACTGGCAGAAGCTCGAGCGCAAGGCGATGGACGACGCGGCAGCAATCATCGAGGAGTCGGATAACGCGCTGGTTCGTATGATCATGTCGATCATCAGGCACGACTCGCTACTGCACCACAGAGTACAACAGTTCCTCTTGGAAAGCCTCACTGAAGCAGATGTCGCGATCAGTCGCGATGATCTCGCGGATATGTGGGACAGGATAGAACAGCACGACCGGTTGGAGAAAAAGGCTATAGCGATGGCCGAGGAATTGCGCGACGAAGCATGGTCACCTGTGCACAAACAACTTCTCAGCTACCTGCTGGAGGACGAGAAAAAGCACGATCGATTGCTCGAGCAACTCCGCGAGGTGAAGGTAGGGATGTCGAAGTCCTCCGGCGGTTAGTTCGACCATCAAACTCAACACCGTTCCATGAACATCGGAGACTAGAAATGGCAGGCACAAAGGAGAATCTCGAGACCGCATTTGCGGGCGAGAGCCAGGCTTTCCAGAAGTACACGAACTATGCCGACAAAGCTGAGAAGGATGGATTCCCGAATGTAGCCCGGCTGTTCCGCACGGCTGCACAGGCAGAACGAATTCACGCTGGCGGGCATTTTTCTGCACTCGAAGGCGTGGGATCAACCACCGAGAACCTACAGGCAGCGATCGCTGGTGAGACGTACGAGTACACCGAGATGTATCCACCGATGCTCGAGCAGGCTATGGCGGACGACCATGCGGCAAAGCGCATGTTCGCAATGGCAGTCAAAGCCGAGGAAGTTCACGCGACGTTGTACAAAAAGGCCCTAGAGGCGGTCGAGCAAGGCAATGATCTCACTGAGACTGAGTTTTACCTCTGCCCCGTTTGTGGGCACATCGAGTTCGGTAGTCCACCGGACAATTGTCCCATCTGCGGGACGCCTGCAGATCGCTTCACACTGATCTAATAGTACGGGTGCTCCGAAACGGTAGAGCGGGATTCACAAAGCGAATCGCTGATGTGTGTGATCGATTGGCTTGGAAAAGGACAGGAAGATGCCTGAGAAGGTTATAGAGGAGTTTTCCGTTCCTCGTCTGGATATTCTCGACGAGAACGCGAACGTAGATAAAGATTTGGAGCCGCAACTCAGCGAGGAGCAGCTGGTCGGTATGTACAGGGCAATGCTCCTGGCTCGCATGGCGGACGACCGAAAACTTAAGCTGCAGCGCCAAGGGCGCATAGGCACTTTCGGCCCGTCGACCGGCCAGGAAGCGTGTGTTGTCGGACCAGCCTTTGCCATGAGCAAAAACGATTGGTTTGTTGGTGCTTTTCGGGAATTGGGCGGACGCCTTGCTATGGGTGAGTCACTCACTCATCAGCTCGTCTATTACAATGGCTTCGAAGAGGGAACAAGTCGTCCAAATGGAGACGGCAGGTTGCTTCCGATGAGTGTGATCGTCGGCGCCCAGACACTCCATGCGGTGGGAATCGCCTACGCGATGAAGTATCGCAAGCAGAAATCCGCTGTTCTGGTGTTCATGGGTGACGGCGCGACTAGCCAGGGCGACTTCCACGAGGCCATGAACTTCGCAGCAGTATGGCAGGCGCCTGTGATCTTCATCTGCCAGAACAATCAGTGGGCCATCTCTGTGCCGCGCGAAAAGCAGACCAAGTCAAAGACGATCGCGCAGAAGGCGATCGCATATCAGATGCCAGGTATTCAGGTGGACGGGAATGATATTCTCGCAACCTATCGCGCAACCAAAGATGCGCTGGACCGTGCCTATGCCGGTGAAGGACCGACGTTCATCGAAGCCGTTACCTACCGCCTGATGATGCACACCACTGCCGACGACCCGACCAAGTACCGCACCGAGGAAGAGGTCGAGAAGTGGAAACTCCGCGATCCACTTATTCGGTTCCGCAAGTACCTGGAGAACAAGGGATTGTGGGACAAGGATAAGCAGGCCGCCCTCGATGAAGAGATCAAGCAGGAAGTCGACTCCGCCGTCAAGGAGTTCGAGACGCGAACCGACTTCAAACCGGACGCGCCATTCGACCACGTGTTCGGAACACGACACGAGGTGATCGAGGAACAGCGTCAGGAGTTTCTGGCGAATCTCGGGAAGGAGGCCAACAATGGCTAGCGAAATGTTGAAGCTGAACATGGTGCAGGCCATTAACCTCGGCCTGGAACAAGAGATGGCCAAAGATGACTCCGTCATACTGCTTGGCGAGGATATCGGCGTGGACGGTGGCGTATTTAGGGTCACCGACGGCCTGATCGATAAATACGGCGAGGAACGCGTCATCGACACGCCGCTCGCAGAGTCAGGAATCATCGGTGCTGCTGTCGGCATGGCGTTGGCGGGCCTCAAGCCAGTCGGCGAGATGCAGTTCTCCGGCTTTAGCTACCTGATGATACCGCAACTCGAAGGGCACGCTTCGCGATTCAGGTCTCGGTCTCAAGGACAATGGACCTGCCCGATCGTGATGAGGATGCCTTACGGTGGTGGAGTGCGGGCAATGGAACACCACTCGGAGAGCCGAGAGGCAACGTACGGGCACCTTCCGGGAACGAAGGTGGTTATTCCCTCCTCTCCCAGAAACGCAAGAGCACTGATAGTTGCCTCCATACGTGACCCTGACCCGGTCGTGTACATGGAGCCCAAGCGTTCCTACAGGGCGTTCAAAGAAGAAGTGCCTGTTGACGAAGAAGTAATAGAGATCGGTAAGGCTCAGATCGTTCAGGAAGGCACCGATCTCACACTGGTGAGCTTTGGGGCAATGATGCGGCCGACACTTCAGGCCGCAGAAGATTTCCAAAAGGCTAAAGGTACGAGTCTGGAGGTCATCGACCTTCTTACAATAGCGCCGCTCGACATCAATGTAGTTGTGGAATCAGTGAAGAAAACGGGCCGTTGCGTAGTGGTCCAGGAAGCACCCAGAACGTTGGGAGTGGCGTCAGAGATCATTGCTGCACTCAACGACAAAGCTCTGGTTTATCTCGAAGCACCTGTCAAGCGTGTTACGGGGTACGATGTAGTCACACCGTACTTTGGGCGGGAGAACATGTTCTTGCCGAATCCCGACACCATCATGCAAGCAATCGACGAGACCATCGACTTCCGGTGATGTAGGAGGAGCGTGTGTACGAATTCAAACTGCCAGACCTGGGCGAGGGCATCCACGAGGGAGAGATCCTGCAGTGGCACGTCCAGGCCAACGACGAAGTCAAGGAAGATGAATCTCTCGTCGATGTCGAAACCGATAAGGCGGCCGTGACCATTCCGTCTCCCAAGGGCGGGAAGGTATTATCGCTCGCGGGGGGGGTCGGCGACACGGTGAACGTGGGCCAAGTGATTGCAGTAATTGACGACGGGTCGGGTGCAAAGGGCGCAACAGAAGTTGCGCCGGCAGAGGTGACAGCAGATGCAGCCACTCCAGCTCCTGCCACTCCTGCCACTCCTGCCACTCCTGCCACTCCGCAGGAAGGTGTGCGTCGACCTGTACCCGCTGCGCCGGCCACCAGGCGTCTTGCGAGAGAGCTTGGTGTCGACATCAACCTGGTTGCGGCGACAGGACCGGCCGGGCGTGTCACTCCGGATGATGTGCGGGCAGCCGCAGAACGGGCTCACCTGCCGGCAGTAGTCGAGTCTTCAGCACTTGCTACAAAGCCTGAGATCGGCGTCGTGAGGCCGGAGACGGAATTCGCGGCCCACGCGGCGTCAGCTATCCCGTTTCTCGACATTGACCCGTTGCCCGACTTCTCACAGTGGGGCCCCGTGGAGAAGGAGCGTCTGCGATCCATTCGGCGTCGTGTAGCCCACCGGATGACGACTTCAACAATCTTGGTGCCCCATGTGGCACACATGGATGACGCCGACGTGACGTTGCTCGAGGAGTTTCGTGACAACGCGAACGCATCTGCAGACAAGGAGGGTGGAGGCCGTTTGACCCTCCTCGCGTTCGTCGTCAAGGCTGTCACCGCCGGACTCAAGGCAGCACCGGTGTTCAATTCCAGCCTGGATCCGTTCAACGAAGAGATCGTCTACAAGAAGTACTACAACGTCGGCATCGCAGTCGACACCGGTCGGGGGTTGATAGTGCCCGTGGTGCGCAACACCGACTGCAAGAGCATCAAGCAAATCGCAGCTGACATCAAGGACCTTGCGACCCGAGCACGCGAGGGCAAGATCGACGTATCCGAGCTGCAGGGTTCGACGTTTACGATCACTAACGTGGGACCTCTCGGAGGCACGGCCCTGATCCCGACGATCAACTACCCCGAGGTAGCAATTCTCGGAATGGGAAGTGTACGACCAAAGCCCGTTGTTCGAGACGGGGAGATCGTAATCAGAACCATCTTGCCGCTAACCATGGCGTTCGACCACCGTGTCGCCGATGGGGCCGATGCGGCCAGATTCGTCGCGGAGCTGGCCCGCCAGTTGTCAGATCCGAATCTACTTCTGGTCGAGGCGTAAACGCGCGGAGGTTCCTTACAATGGTGATGGGCAGTATCAGACAGGAAACGGAAGTCGCAGTTTTAGGTGCTGGGCCCGGTGGATACGTTGCCGCGCTTCGCCTCGCCGACCTAGGCAAGGAGGTGCTAATCATAGAAGAGCGCGAGCAACCGGGCGGTACCTGCCTCCTCGAGGGTTGCATCCCTTCAAAGGCGCTCATCACGGCAGTTGAACTCGCTGAGGCTGCAAAGAACGCCGAGAAGATGGGGCTGAGCTTCGGTGAGCCGAAGTTTGACATTGCTGCCCTGCGCGAGTGGAAAGACTCAGTTATCACCAAGCTTTCCACCGGGGTGGACAGCTTGCTGAAACGACGTGGAGTAGAGGTTGTTCGGGGCCGTGCGCGGTTCGACAACAATCGTTCACTCTCAGTCGAAGGGGGCTCGGTCAGCGGTGTGGATTTCCGCCAAGCCGTGATTGCCACTGGCTCGAGTGTGATTGAGTTGCCGGCGGCAGCAGGATTGCCTGTCTGGACTTCCACTGAGGCGCTTCAGGTACCGTCCGTGCCTGAGCGACTACTTGTGGTAGGTGGAGGTTATATCGGCCTCGAGCTCGGACTCGTATACGCGGGCTTGGGTTCGGAAGTATCGGTTGTGGAGTTTCTGCCGAGGCTCTTGATGGGTGCCGACCCGGATCTCGTCAAGATCATGACAAAACACGCCGAGAGCAGGCTTTCGATGGTGATGTCTGCATCCAAGGTAGTTGGCATGGAGCACAATGGCACGGGTTTCAATGTCAACATAGAGCACGACGGCTCGGTAAAGACACACGAGTACGATCAAGTACTCGTATCGGTCGGCCGAAAGCCGAATACCGTGGACATTGGTTTGGACAAGACCGGAATCGAAGTGGACGAACGCGGAACCATCGAGAGCGATGAACAATGCCGTACTTCGGAGGAAAACATCTTCGCCATCGGCGATGTAGTGCCCGGTCCAATGCTCGCCCACAAGGCGAGTCGTGAAGGGAAGGTCGCGGCCGAGGTGATTGCCGATCAACATTCGGCCTTCGACAATCGAGCTATCCCGGCGGTTGTCTTCACAGATCCAGAGATCGCCTGGAGCGGTATCACCGAGGTGGAAGCAAAAGATCAGGGCTTGAGCGTCAACGTGGGCAAGTTCCCACTTTCCGCTCTCGGAAGAGCATGGACGTTGGACAGACCCGACGGGTTGGTCAAAGTCATCTCTGATGCCGACAACGGGCTTGTGTTGGGTATCGGAATAGTGGGTCCACATGCGAGCGAGTTGATATCGGAAGGCACGCTTGCACTCG
>JBDHHK010000082.1:0-18650 GCA_039589395.1 Gemmatimonadota bacterium | reverse complement strand
GATAGCATTTGCTAGTCATCTATCAAATTAGTCACTCTAGGCCCTTTGTCAAGCGAGGCGATACGTGCCGACCCAGCGGATCCCGAAGGAATTGCAGGAGCAGGCAAAACAACGATTTCGGGAGATCGTCGACTGGGCGTTTGACGGGAATCTGAGCATGGCTGCACGGGTGCTAGAAATGCCTTTCAGCACCGTGCGGCATTACTACGAGTTTGGACCAAGACGGGTCAATCACAGCGCGATCCAGCGGATGGACAGTGTGTTGGGGCGGCGGGTTGACCAAACGTTAGGACTCGGGCGGTGGCTTGTGGGTGAGGAGGTGAAGCATCCCAGCACCGGAACGATGGTTGGTGTTTTGACAGAAACGACGCATTGGCAGAATCTTCGGGCGCGTCAAGGAAACGGATACTACCCTGTCCCCGACGTGGTCGAATGGAGAGTACTCCGTATCGCAAAACGAATGAGCACCCTCTCTGGAAACTCCGATCCTGACACTCAAATGGACGTGTTCTATGCACCCATTCTCGCTGCTCTTGCCAACGGCGTATTGACAAGCTTTCACTTTCTCCCCGCAGTGCCAGGTGGACAACCAGACTGGGACAAGGCTGCGACCAATCTTAGTGAGGGGGTTGGACAGGACGTTACCCGAGCGAAGGTCGTCCACCGACTGTGCGAGTTCTGGGAAGCCATGCTTGATATTGGAAGCCCATAGGAGAAGCCATGCCAAAACAACGCAAGTCCAGAGTCTACACCCGCCAGCGCGGCGGCGTGAACCGCCACTATGCCGACTTTCGCGATTTCACCGATGTGGGTGGGAAGCAGGAAGCACTGATTGCGGATGGGGAGCGGTCCGCCACAACGGACCCAGACATCGCAGCGCACCTCGCCTCCGAGCGCGTGCAAGTCCTAGAGGCAAAGAGGCACAAAAAAACAATCCTTGGTGTGACAAAAGAGACAACACTCGCCGCGTTCGCGGCTCACCATCTGATCGCAAAGAAACAAGGCGGCAAGGTCACCGACGATTGGCTGGAATACGCCGAGAAAGCCCTCAGTAGGGCGATCAACTTTCTGGGTGCAGAGCGCGACCTCGAATCGATCAAAGTCGAGGACGTTCGCCAGTGGAACAACGCGCTTCACAAGACCCCAAACGGGCGTGGTGGCATGATGTCCAGCGGCACTGTTCGCCATAACCTAAACAGCCTGTCGAACCTTTTTCGACGTGCGATCAGTGAGGGGTTCGTGCAACTCAATCCCGTCGCAGGCCTCATGGAGAAACCAGTGCCTAACTGTCAAGAAGCCCAGTGGCTTGAGATTCCCGATGCAGCGTTGTTGCTGGAAGCCGCACGTTTGCATCGGGACCTGTACTCAGCGACAGCGTATCCACTTATCGGCACGTTCCTACTAACTGGCGGACGGTGTGCGGAGGTTTTGGGGCTTGAAGTCAACGATGTGAGTTTTGACAGACAGACAATCACCCTCAGGCCCAATCAGTGGCGACGCCTCAAGACAAAGAAAGCGCGTCGCTCTGTTCCATTGTGGCCGCAACTTGAGGAGATATTGCGCCCTTACGTATTCGGTGCGGATGGCCCACCAGGTACATTGTTGTTTCCAAGTCGCAGGATGAAGCACATGGAGAACCGAGAAGCGATGATTTCAGACTTTCGCAAACTCTTGGATTCAGTTGCCGTCCAAGCTGGATGGGATAAAGGAGACATCCGAAGTAAGCAATTTCGGCATACGTACTGTGCTGCCCGGTTGCAGACCTTGGATGCGGGGAAGCCGGTGAGTCAGTGGACCGTCGCTACCGAATTAGGCCACAAAACACCCGATATGATCAGTGAGGTCTATGGTCATCTCGGCACATTCCGCCACCGTACTGAGGTCGTGGAATACCGGGTGGAACAGCATTCAGACGTGCTAGGTGAACGGCTTTCAACCCTACATATATGACCACACAAAGAACACCAGATATTCTCGTTTGTGACCACTAGCGTTACCGCGCTCAAATTCTAGGAAAATGAAAGATGCCCCATAGCAGCCTAAGCTGTTGCGGGGCATTCATTTTCCCAGTCGGGGCGCCCGGATTTGAACCGGGGACCTCCTGCTCCCGAAGCAGGCGCGCTAACCGGGCTGCGCTACGCCCCGAAAAGGTCGGACGGTCGGAATGTCGGACAGGCGGACGGTCTGGCCCAATGCACTCTGACAACACCGTCCGGCCTTCCGGCCGTCCGACCGTCCGCCAGAAAACGCGCCCAGGAGGACTCGAACCCCCAGCCTTTTGGTCCGTAGCCAAACGCTCTATCCAATTGAGCTATGGGCGCTTTCTTTCGTTTGACACAGGAAGTGTTGAGGGTGAGATGGCAGCTTCTGTTCTCCCGCTCCTCCCCCCTCTGCCCTCCTGCACCTCTGCCACGCTGCTTCTCTGCGTCAAAATGGGCGGTACAAGATTCGAACTTGTGGCCTCTACGATGTCAACGTAGCGCTCTAACCAACTGAGCTAACCGCCCTAAAAATTGCGGCAGGTCGGTAGGTGACCGATCGTCCTACCGCCCTACCGCGAAAGTAGCGGGGGTGGGATTTGAACCCACGACCTCCGGGTTATGAGCCCGGCGAGCTACCAGACTGCTCCACCCCGCGTCGATTGTTTTGCCAAGCCACAGCGTTCTGCCTGACTCGATCTACCGTCCGACCGTCCGCCCTACCGTCCGTCCGCCCCTTCAGAGCGGGAAACGGGACTCGAACCCGCGACCCCAACCTTGGCAAGGTTGTGCTCTACCAGCTGAGCTATTCCCGCAAATTTCCGTCCGCCTGTCCGCCTGTCCGCCCGTCCGACCGTCCGCCCTAAGTGGAGGCGAGGGGAATCGAACCCCTGACCTCTTGAATGCCATTCAAGCGCTCTCCCAACTGAGCTACGCCCCCGTTATATTGGTCGCTCCGGGGCGATATCCTGCCGAAGCAACGCAAGCTACTTCAGCAGTTTTGGGGTGTCAAGCGACCGGCTCCAGGACGTCGAACTTCTTGTAACACATGGGGTAAGGAGTTTGGGGCGCGATTCTAATAATGTGCGCTTCAATAATCCAATTTATGCAATCCGCAGGTTACCCCTTGCGGGCTGCGGTTTTGAGGTTCATATAAGACGTATGACAACACCAAAACAACCAAAAGAGAGGAAACGGCGCCGCCGAAGGACTGCGCCGGTGATCGCCGTAAGTGAGGACGATCGCGACCTTCTCGACCAGTATCTATTTGAAGTGAGCAAGACACCTCTTCTCACACCTCCAGAGGAGATTGAACTGGCGAAGAAGGTCCGGGCTGGCGACCAGGCAGCGATGCAGGAACTTGCGAAGCGCAATTTGCGGTTCGTGATCTCTGTAGCGAAGAAATACCAGAACAGGGGACTGCCTCTCACAGATCTGATTGGCGAGGGCAACGTCGGCCTTTTGACGGCTGCACGTAAATTCGACCCCGACCAAGGAGTAAAATTCATCTCGTACGCCGTCTGGTGGATCAGACAGGCGATATTGGCATCATTGGCCCGACAGGGCCGTACGGTTCGTGTGCCACTCAACCGCACCGCCGACCTTTCGAAGATTGTAAAGACGGCTGAAGCTCTGCGGCAGGAACTGCGACGGGAACCCACTCCGGAGGAGATATCGTCGGCAACCACGTTGTCGCTCGAGGTCGTGCAGTCACTCGCCGCTTTGAACACCGGTGAGGTTCGTCTGGACGCGCCTCTCGACCCCGATGGGGACCGCGCGCTCATCGAGCGGTTCATCGCGGAGGACCTGCCGGACACCGAAGAGAAGACAATGGAGCGATTCTTGAGCGACGAAGTGGAAGAAGCGCTCAAATCCCTTCCAGCGCGCGATGCACGCGTGTTGCGTCTCTACTTCGGGCTGGACGGCGGACGTGAACATACGCTCGAAGAAATCGGCGGCATGCTCGGCGTCACGCGTGAACGCGTTCGTCAGCTTCGTGATCGGGCGTTGAAGAGGCTTCGAGAAGGCGAAGTGGGCAAGGCGCTGGCCAGCTTTGCTGCATAAGTAGAATAAACGAGCAATTCAACGAAAAAACGGAGGCCAGGGCGAAGCGCCCTGGCCTCTTCGGTTTCCTGCGGATAGATTCGCGCTGTGTATCGATTTATGACCAACCAGGTGGCCCGTGCGCTTGAGAGCATTGGGCGGTGGGGTCGGTTTCTGGCCGACACGGCGCGCGCGGTCCGTGAGATCCGTATCTGGGCTTCCCTAACGGCGGCTCAAATGCGCCGTATCGGCGTGCAATCGCTCCCGATTGCGCTCTTCATTGCAGTATTTACGGGAATCGTCCTTGCGCTCCTCTCATCCTATACGCTAACGGGTGCGGTGCCGCTTTATTTCGTTGGGACCCTGGTAGGCAAGGCGGTGATGGTGGAGCTGGCGCCGGTGTTGACGGGGCTCGCACTAGCCGGTCGTGTTGGCGCAAACATCGCCGCCGAACTGGGAACCATGCGAGTTACAGAGCAGGTAGATGCGCTGGAAACTCTGGCTTACGATCCGTTTTCGTACTTGGTGGTTCCCAGGGTGCTAGCCGCTACGCTCATGTTTCCAGTGGTGATCGCGCTGGCAATGGCTACTGGTGTTGCTTCCGGCTGGTTTACCGCGATCAATTTGCTGGATCTGTCGTCCGTGGAATTTGTCAAAGGATTGCGCCTGTTTCATGAGTTCAAGGACATATGGTTCGGGCTCGTGAAGAGCATGTCGTTCGGTCTGGTCATTGCGCTCATCGGCTGCAGAAAAGGCCTCACCACACAAGGTGGTGCAGAGGGAGTTGGCCGTTCAACGATGCAGGCGGTGGTTCTGGGAGCCCAGATGATACTGGTGCTGGATGCCTTCTGGGCGGTGGTGTTGCTGTGATAACGTTTTCGGGCGTTCACAAGAGCTTCGGCTCACAGAAAGTGTTGGAGGGTTTCTCACTGGAGGTGCCCGACGGTGAGACGACGGTGGTCATTGGGTATTCGGGGACGGGAAAAAGTGTTGCGCTCAAACAGGTAGTCGGACTGCTCGAGCCCGACTCGGGACACGTCGCCGTAGACGGATTAACGGTGCACGAACTCGATAGGGACGAGCTGATGACCCTCAGGTCCACAGTCGGATTCGTGTTCCAGTTCGCGGCACTGTTCGATTCGATGACTGTCAAAGAAAACATCACGCTCGGGTTGAAACGACAGCGAATCGCCGCTCGTGAGATGGACGAGCGCGTATGCGAATCGCTTGCGCTGGTAGACATGGAGGGCACGGAAGATCGTTATCCGATCGAACTATCCGGGGGCATGCGGAAACGTGTGGGCATAGCACGCGCAATTGCGCTTCGGCCGCGCTACATTCTTTATGACGAACCCACGTCTGGTCTCGACCCGGTGACCTCGGCTGTCATCAACCAGCTGATGGTGAGAGCGAGAGAGAAGTTGGGTGTGACGGGTCTCGTAGTGACCCACGATATGAGCAGCGCCTACAATGTCGGTGATAGGATTGCGATGCTCTACAACGGAGTCATACGGCAGGTTGGCACAGTTGAACAGGTTCGGAAGACCCATGACCCAATCGTGCGACAATTCATCGACGGTAGGCCCGAAGCCGCGAACGATGCGGACAGGGCGACGAAACCGGTGGTTTAGATGAAGCGGCGCGACGAACTCGTTGTCGGTGCAACAATTCTGTTCGCCCTCGTGGTTGTCACCATTGGGGCAATATGGCTTGCACAGACCCAGGTTGGCTCTGGTCAATTCCTGCAGACAGCGCGATTCCGCACTGTCGGAGGACTAGGGGAGGGGAACCCGGTGGTGCTGCGAGGTGTTCGCGTGGGCAGAGTGCGCGATGTGCGAATCTCCCCGGACGGCGACTGGGTCCTCGCGGACCTGCAGATATATGAAGGTGCCCTTCTTCCGGCAGAGCCAGCCATAATTGCGGCCTCGGCATCGCTTTTTGGAGAATGGCAGGCCGAGATAATCAACCTCTTCACCCCGCCAGATGATCCGATCGTTCAGCGAGCTCTCCTCGAGGCAGCGCAAGACGGAGGAGATGCCTGGCCCGGCGCCACTCTGCCGGATATTGGACAGCTGACGGCGCAAGCGGGGCGGATCGCTACGGACATTGCTACAGTGTCTTCGCGGATTCAGACGGCATTCGATTCGCAGACCGTGCTAGACGTGCAACGGTCGATACGCGATTTCGGGCAGATCGCTGACACCCTCACCAGGTTCACCCAGCAACAGACCGAGGTCTTTGGTGAGGTCAGCACAAACATAAGACATGGGTCGGACGTCGTGACGGCGGCAGCGCTCGATCTGGAACGTGCGCTAGCCCGCCTTGATTCGGCCACCAGCGAGGGTGAGCTCGACACGATTCTCACCAACCTCCAGACCGCGTCACAAGAGATGAGAAACGCTCTTGTGAGTTTTCGTTCCTTTGCGGAGGCTGCTGAGCGGAATCGCGAGAGTTTCGTGCGTATGCTTGTCGGCGCTGATTCGGTGATGACACGCATGCAGGGAATGACGGGCACCCTGGGTTTGCTGGTTGGCGACTCGACCTTGTACTACGAGGCGGCGGATGCAATTGTCCAATTCCGTCTTCTGTTAGCGGACATCAGGGCCAATCCGAGGAAGTATTTCAAGTTTTCGGTCTTCTAGATGGCCGCGAGCCACGGAGAAGTAAGAGAAACGAGTGCCGGTGGAGTTGTGTTCCGCAGGACGTCTTCTGGCAACAGGTTTTTGCTCATCAAGGACCCCTACAAGAAATGGGGTTTACCCAAAGGGCACGTTCATTCGGGTGAGTCGTTGGAGGAGACAGCCGAACGGGAAGTGGCCGAGGAAACGGGGTTATGCGAGCTGATACTGCACGGCACGCTGGGAGAAATAGACTGGCACTTTCGGCTTCGTGGCAAGCGGATTCACAAGTCATGCCATTTCTTCCTGTTCGAGGCGCCAACCGGAAAGCCGTGCCCTCAGGAGGAGGAAGGCATTCTCGAGTGCCGGTGGTATACCCACGACGAAGCAATGAAGACGATTTCGTATGAAAACGCCCGTGGCATGCTGAGCCAAGCTGGAGAAATCGCTGCGAAGCGATTCGAAGGCCTCGAACCACTCGACTGAAGGGTGATGTGACTGCAATACCGGTGGTTCACACTAGTGTCGATCTAAGGACCACCATTCGACGCTCTCTCCCCAGGCGCGGCGTTCGAATGGTGTCGTGCCGAACCATTGACCGGGTCCTTACCGTGTTGCACCGGGAACTCGTCGATGCTGTAGTTATCGACGTCCGCACATTTGGGGTGGAGTCAGCGCTTTCACTGGTAGAGAGTTATTCGGGGATCCCGGTTTTTGCGTTGAGCGCGTTTCGGCCGGACGATGGCGCACTCATCGGAGCGTGCCTCGACAAAGGTATGCGCGGGATATTCGTTCAGGGAGTCGATGACGCCATAGTCGGAGAGACCTTGATGGCAAAATCGGCGAGTCGCAATCGCCGGGACGCACTCGCATCCGCCCCGCGGCTCCTTCGACTGACGGAACCGCTTCAGATGGACGCTTGGAACGCAGTACTGGAGAACGTCGGGCAGTCGACGACCACATCCGACATAGCTCGCAAACTTGGCCGGACCCGCGAATATCTGTCCAGAGAATTCGCTGCCGGTGGTGCTCCAAACCTCAAACGAGTGATTGATCTGATTCGTGCTGCGTGGGCGGCCGATCTTCTGAAAAACCCCGGCTATACAGTACGAACTGTTTCCGAGATTCTGCAGTTCTCATCACCCAGCCATCTAGCTGGCTGCTCCAAACGCGTTGCCGGAGTCGCCGCGGCGGATCTGGCAAACCTGGGGCCGAAAGGCGTGCTGCAACGGTTTCGACGCGGAAGAACCCGGTCACGCCTCTAAGCCGCTGAAGCACCGCTCTGCAACTCTCCATCTCAACGATTTCCTGACCTGTAACTAAACTTGGTTAGTTGGTGCGGTCTTGGTAAATTTGTGGACTCTTTGATCGAAATCCTGATACTCAATTGATTGGCGATAGCATTCATGGCGACTGATTCAATTCTTCGGCCCGGAGAACTGAAGGACGTTCTCCTGAAAGAGATCGAAGCGGCTGATCTTCAACCGCTCGACACACAGGAAGTTGGTACCGTACTCGAGGTGAAGGACGGTATCGCCAGAGTCTACGGCCTAGGCTCGGCAATGGCTGGTGAGATGCTGGAGTTCAGCGCTTCCGAAACCGGAACCACTGTCACCGGTCTCGCCCTCAACCTCGAGGAAGACAATATCGGTGCGGTGATCCTCGGCAACTATCTCGACCTTCGTGAAGGCGATGAAGTGCGGCGCACTGCACGCGTTCTCGAGGTCCCTGTTGGCTCGGCAATGGTTGGCCGTGTTGTGGACCCGTTGGGAAACCCTATTGACGGGTTGGGACCGATTGAAACCGACAAGCATCGAAAGGTCGAAATAAAGGCGCCCGGGATTGTCGAAAGGCAGCCGGTAAAAGAGCCCCTGCAAACGGGTATCAAACCTGTTGACTCGATGATCCCCATTGGCCGGGGACAACGTGAGTTGATCATCGGCGACCGCGGAACTGGCAAGACGGCGATCGCGGTCGACACAATAATCAATCAGCAGGGCGAAGGCGTCATCTGCGTCTACATTGCGGTCGGACAAAAGAACTCAACCGTCGCAGCAGTGGTGGAGAGGCTCAAGGAAGAGGGAGCCATGGACTACTCCATCGTGGTTGTGGCAAGTGCGTCAGATCCAGCGCCGATGCAGTTCATCGCTCCGTACGCCGGTTGCACGATGGCAGAGTACTTCATGTACGATGAAGACAAGGCCACGCTCTGCGTTTACGACGACTTGTCCAAACACGCCCAGGCGTACCGCCAGATGTCGCTGATCCTTCGACGCCCGCCAGGCCGTGAGGCGTACCCCGGAGACGTCTTCTACCTTCACTCGCGGCTTTTGGAGCGCGCTGCGAAGCTCTCGGATGCAGAGGGTGGTGGCTCGCTGACTGCGCTACCGGTGATCGAAACGCAGGCCGGCGACGTATCGGCATACATCCCGACCAACGTGATCTCGATCACGGACGGCCAAATCTTCCTCGAGACCGATCTGTTCTTCTCAAACGTGCGTCCAGCCATCAACCCGGGCATTTCAGTATCGCGGGTGGGTGGTAACGCACAGATCAAAGCGATGAAGCAAGTTGCGGGGCGGTTGCGCCTAGACTACGCGCAGTACCGCGAGCTCGAGGCGTTTGCCCAGTTCGGGTCGGACCTGGACGAGGCGACTCAACAGCAGCTTGCCCGCGGTGCCAGAATCGTTGAGGTGCTAAAGCAGTCTCAGTACTCACCGATGCCTGTCGCGAAGCAGATCGCGATCATTTTTGCGGTCACGAATGGCTCGTTGGACGACGTGGAGGCGGAATCGATCCGCACCTGGGAACTCGAGTTCCATGAGTTCTTGGATGCAAAGCACGCTGATCTTCTCTCTGAAATCACTGAGAAGAAGACTCTCGATGATTCGCTCACCGAGCGGCTCAAGGCAACAATCGACCAGTTCAAGTCGCTTAGGTAAGAGGTTTTAGATGGCCAAAGTACGTGAGTTACGCCGGCGGATTAAGTCGGTCGAGAACACGCGCCAGATAACACGCACGATGGAGATGGTGGCGACGTCGCGTCTCAAGCGCGCGCAGGATCGAGTCGTCGCTGCGCGGCCTTATGCCGCGGCTCTGAAGGAGGTGATTTCGAACCTCTATTCCCCGGACTACACAGAGCAGTTTCCGCTGTTGCGACAGCCAGGGGAAGAACGCGCACGTATCGCAGTAGTATTGCTCACCAGCAATCGCGGTCTGTGCGGTGGCTTCAATGGGAATCTCATTCGCGAAGCGAGATCACGGCTGGCGGAGTTGGAGAAGACCGGCGCGGAAGTTGAGCTTCATGCCATCGGCCGCAAGGGGATCCAGTACTTCAAGTACGTGGGCCGCGAGATGACCACGGCGCGCGAGGACATTGGCGATAGGCCGACCGCAGCGCACGCCGTTGAGGTTATCACGCCGTTAATGGAGCGCTTCGAGCAGGGCGATTTGGATGCGGTTGAGGTTATTTTCGCCAAGTTCAGAAGTGCGATTTCCACGCCGCCGACACTGCTTCCGGTGTTGCCGATTGCTCCACCAACTGACTCCGGGAACGAAAGCAAAGAGGCGGACGCGGGATCCAAGAGAATCCCCAACTTCATTCTGAGTCCGTCGGCCGAAGAGATTATTGGAGCGATCCTTCCGCTTTACGTGCAGAATTCGATGTACAGAGCGATGGTGGAAACCGCGGCGTCTGAGCATGGTGCCAGGCGCACAGCTATGAAGAATGCAACCGACAATGCAGGCGAGATGTTGGATACACTCCGCCGCACATACAACCGTGCACGCCAAGGTCAGATCACGCAGGAACTTGCGGAGATCGTAGGTGGTGCGGAGGCCCTGAAAGGATAGCGACGAATGGCAGCGAACGTAGGTAAGATCGTCACGATCATCGGCCCGGTTTTGGATGTCGAATTCGAACCGGAATCCCTCCCTGAACTGCTGACCGCGCTCGAGGTCAAGACCGAGGGCAACGGCGGTCCGGCAATCAGAGTTGTAGCCGAAGTGCAGCAGCACATCGGCAGAAACCAGGTCCGAGCGGTCGCGATGAGCAGCACCGACGGGTTGGTGAGAGGCATGCCCGCTGTTGACACTGGTGGGCCGATTACCATGCCGGTAGGTGAAGCGGCACTAGGTCGGATCCTGAACGTCATCGGCGAGCCGGTCGACAATGGCGAGCCCATTCCCGATGATGTCGAACGCTGGCCGATCCATAGAGAAGCGCCAAAGTTCGACACGCTCGAGCCGAAGACCGAGGTGTTCGAAACAGGCATCAAGGTCATCGACCTGATCGCACCTTTCGTGAAAGGCGGTAAGATCGGTCTGTTCGGTGGCGCCGGTGTCGGCAAGACGGTCATCATAATGGAGCTGATCAACAACGTTGCCAAGGGTCACGGCGGACGGTCGGTATTCTGCGGCGTTGGTGAGCGCACGCGTGAGGGCAACGACCTATACCTCGAAATGAAAGAGAGCGGAGTGCTTGAGTCCGCGGCTCTCGTGTATGGTCAGATGAACGAGCCCCCGGGCGCCCGACTTCGAGTCGGCCTCAGCGGACTCACTGTTGCCGAATATTTCCGCGATCGTGAGGGCCAGGACGTACTGGTTTTCATCGATAACATCTTCCGCTTCACTCAGGCTGGATCCGAGGTTTCAGCGCTGCTAGGCCGTATGCCCAGCGCGGTAGGTTATCAGCCGACTCTAGCGACCGAGATGGGAGACCTTCAGGAGCGCATTACGTCTACAAAGAAGGGCTCGATCACTTCTGTACAGGCGATTTACGTCCCGGCTGACGACCTCACAGACCCGGCGCCTGCGGCTGCGTTCAGTCACTTGGACGCCACGGTCGTACTTTCGCGCGCTCTCACAGAGATAGGCATTTATCCAGCGGTTGATCCTCTCGATTCGTCTTCCCGGATTTTGGATGCCCAATACCTTGGTGATCGTCACTACGCTGCTGCTATTGGAACCCAGCAAATCCTCCAGCGGTACAAGGACTTACAAGACATCATCGCGATTCTCGGAATGGATGAGCTCTCCGAGGAAGACAAATTGATCGTTGCACGTGCCAGAAGAGTCCAGAAGCTTCTTTCCCAGCCCTTCGCGGTTGCAGCCGAATTCACGGGTATGGAAGGGAAATACGTCAAGCTCGAGGACACTATCGAGACGTTCGAGCGTGTGGTAGCAGGTGAGTTCGACGAACTTCCAGAGCAGGCGTTCTACATGGCCGGCGGAATCGAGGAAGTCGTCGAGAACGCGAAGAAGCTGGGAGCCGGTTGATGCGGGTAACCGTTATATCGCCGGAAGAGTCGGTATTCGAAGGGGAAGCCACCGCAGTCGTGGCTCCTGCACACGACGGAGAGGTAGGCATACTACCGCGACATGCGCCGTTCATGACATTGCTTGGTGAAGGCAAGCTGACTGTAAGGCAGGAGGGAGGAACCGACACAGTACTGCACGTGCGCGGTGGCCTCCTTCAAGTGCTCGATGATGTGGTGAGTGTCATTGCGGAACACGCCGAAGGAGAAGACGATGTATCGTAGGTTTGCAGCGATTCTCGCGGTGCTGCTGTTAGTGGCTGTTGGTTCGGCGGCGGCCCAAGCTACCGGAACCACCGCTTTCAGTGCGCCCTACCGCGCGTTCGGCACACACGAGTTCGGCGGGACGCTGAGCTTTCCCGAAGGTGGCGGTGTAGCTGCAGAGGGTTTGTACGGGTTTGGTAAGGGCAAGTTCGATATAGGGCTCAGGGGTGGTGTCTGGGACCCGAGTGCCGGTGACGCAATCTTCCTCGTCGGCGTAAATGTGCGCCAGCGCGTCCTGGAGCACACTGAAGATTTTCCGCTTGATGGAGCCGCTGTGTTTGGCGCCGGGGCTCAGTTCATACCAGACCTCACGACGTTGTTGGTTCCGGTTGGTCTGTCGTTGGGGCGCCGGCTCGATGTCGAGGACTCACAGGTCAGCATTGTTCCTTTTGTGCAGCCGACTGCGATTCTGTCACACAACAGTCTGGACACCGACTTCAACTTCGCGCTGGGTATCGGCGGCGACTTTCGCCTGAGCAGTATGTTTGATGCTAGAGTGAGCGTCGGATTGGGACATTTGGAGGGTATCTCGATCAGCGCAGTCTGGCTGCGCTAGGAAAAACTCCGTTGTCGTCGTAGTGACGCACGACACAGACGGCTCTGTTACAAATCACTATTGACGGGGTAGATCGTGGGCCTTAGGTATGTAGCCGCACGATCGGTCTTAAACCCCGGGCTGGGCCACCGCCGGCCTGGCCCGGGGTATCGTTTTCAAGGTCCATCAGGAGTGTAAACGTTTCCCCAGGTCTTTTCGACGTGCCAAGGCCCAAGCCAAGGTTCGGCCTGGTGTGTCCTGGATTCAATATTTTGCGGAAATGTGCCGATAACATTTATGACGAGGCTGAAGGATGGCGTGTTCTCGATTTGCCGGGTCGAGCTTTGGCTGTGTCAACTATACGATTTTGGAGGGTTGTTGGATCCGTCGATCGAAAGAACGCACTCTGCATTTGGAGTGTCTTGTTGTGTTTCTCGAGGTCGCGCAGTCAGAAGTAGCACGCCTGAATCGTTGATGGCGTGGCAATCTCAAGAGTATTGGAGAGCAAAATGAGACGACTTTTCGGTGTTATCGCTATCGTAGCGCTGGCCATGGGCCTTGTTGCCGAATTGGCATCAGCTCAGCTAACCGGCAATCCTGTCTATGCGATCAATCCTCAGGTCGGCGTGACGCTGAACGGAGATTTTGGTCGCGGCATCAATGATGAGTCAGGGAAAACTAACTACCTTGGTGGACGTATCGTCTTAGGCGTCCCCATGTTGAGCTTCTGGGTCGGTGGTGGCCTATGGGATTCTCGGATTGCAGGTGCGGAGACGGAAGTCACGCTCGGTGGTGGGGCAGCGCTCAATCTCATTAAGGCACCTCTGCTTCCGGTCGCCCTCAGCCTGCAGGTGGGAGCTGGGACGATGAGCTGCGGAACCGATTGTAGCACGCTTACCGTGGTTGCTGGCCCGGCGCTCAGAATCAACGTGCCAACTCCGGGAGTAGGAATCGAGCCGTGGGTAATGCCGAGGGTTCATGTGAGTCGGGCGACTGTGATGGGCAATAGCGGTACCGAGACCGGTTTCGGAGCGTCAGGAGGAATCAACATAAACCTCCCGATGGGACTTGGCTTTCATGCCGTGGTCGACATGCTAGCGATCGGCGATCCATCGATGACACCGGTTACTGCCGGCGCTGGGCTCCACTACACAATCGCAGTTCCCAGTCTAGGTCTGCCGCTAGTTCCGGTTGCGAACTAGACTCCGGGACAAGATTTGTTCAAGTTTCGGCGGGGCGCTCCCTGAGTTGGTGGGGGCGCCTCGTTCTCTATGTTATCATCCCATCCTGATGCGTATTTGCCCAGGTAGGCAACCTTCATGGAACATGGGTGATGTCTGGTATGCTGCCGGTTCGAAGCGCTGCGCCTACCATATTTGCCGTTCCAGGAGAGAGAGATGTTTCGATCGATCGGTAGAATCGCTGCAGCCGTACTGGTGTTGGGCCTTGTGGCGGACTCTGCGTTGGCTCAACTCGAGGGGAATCCAGTGTACGCGGTTAACCCCGGCGTTGGAGTTACCTTGAACGCCGATTTTGGCCGTGGCCTCAATGAAAAGTCGGGGAAGGCCAACTATTTGGGTGGGCGCATAGTGTTGGGTGTTCCGATGGTGAGCTTCTGGGTTGGCGCTGGGCAGCTAGACGTGCGAAACCCCGATCGCAATGTTGATGACAAGGAATTCACCTTGGGTGGTGGCGCGGCAATCAACCTCATCAAGGCACCAAATATGCCGGTCGCCCTCACATTGCAGGTGGGTGGCGCGACTCTCAGTTGCGGCGATGATTGCAGCGATATCCGTCTAGTTGCCGGTCCGGCGCTCAGGACAAATGTCCCGACTCCGGGCATCGGCATAGAGCCTTGGATCATGCCGCGCGTTAACATGAGCCGAACGAGCTACCTTGGGAACAGCGCAACTCGGGCGGGGTTTGGTGCGTCGGGCGGAGTCAACATAAATCTGCCGATGGGCCTAGGTATCCATGCGGTCGTCGACTACGCCGACTTCCCGGCGGATGCAGCCGGGACACTCCAGCTTCCCGAAGCCTCACCACTGACTGGCGGTATCGGTCTTCATTACAAGATCGCCGTGCCAAGCTTGGGATTGCCCCTCGTTCCAATAGTGAACTAGCCCACGGCAACGGGATCTCAGATGCAGGCAGGATGGGGCGCTCTTCACTTGTGAGCGCCTCGTTTATTTCTGGTGCCACCAGCGTAGCTGCGATCGTGCGGGAGCAGACCAAGCAGGCCCGTTATGGTTGCGTCGGCGGCACCCTGCTGCAAGACCCGTCGCGCTCTAAGCCCCGCGTCAGTTCTCGCATTGTCCTGTTTGATCCACTCGAGCCACGTGCGCGTCAGCAGGTCTTCTGGGCTTCGGACTGGCAGTGCGGTGGCTCCTCCGGCATCGACCAGTAGTTCCGCATCTGTGGAATTCTGATGACAAGGGCCGATCAAGACCGGGACCGCCAAAGCGGCGGGTTCTATCACCGCATGTAAACCGCCGCGATAAAAGCCACCTCCCACATAAGCGATCTTGCCCAGGGCGTAGGCGTCGGCGAGAACCCCCATCTTGCTCATTACAATGCACCGCGTCTCCGGATTGGGCGATCCTCCGGACCAGACCTCGACACCCACGTCGGCGTTCCGCGCAATGCCGAGCAACTCGTCTAAACGACGACCAGAACACTCGTGTGGAGCGATGACTAGGCGCGCATTTGAGTTCGCCGCTGAAACTCTCGAGAAAGCTTTGAGAATGTGCTGCTCATCTCTTGAGTCAGTGCTGCCCGCTACTAGCACGGAGCTGTTATGTGCCCACTGAAAGAGAAACCGTATCGGTTGCAGTCTCGTCACTCTTTCCAGCACCTGATCGTGTCGCGTATCACCGGTCACCTCAATCGAGTCTTCGCGTACACCTAGCCGAGACCAGCGCGAAGCATCCCCTTCTGAAGCTGCACCGAGCCAACTGACTGACCGGTGAACAGACAAAAACGCGCGACGAATCGGATACCAAAGGCGACGGCTACGGGGTCGAACTGATCCCGAGATGATGGCGATGGGAAGTTCGCGTGCCGACGCGGCGAAAGCAGTTTCCGGCCAGAGATCACCGCGCGAACAAACGAGTATTGAAGGGCTCATAACGTCGAACACACTTGCCAACGTGTTACTCCCGCCCAGCGGCAGGTAGTCCGACCTGTCTGCGGGAATCTCGCTGCCCCAGGATACGAACGAAGGAGATGAAAAACTGTGTGCAATCTGAACGCCGGGAATTCGTGTTCTAAGCCTCTCGATTACTGGTATCGCTGTGAGACTCTCGCCTACGCTCGCACCATGAACCCAAATGAGCGGCTGGGTCGTACGGTGAGAAGAGGCCCACTCGATCCATCGGGCCGCAACTGCTCGCCGGCCATGTATGCTCGTGGCGAGCTTGCCGCGCGGCATTGGCGCAAAAAGGGCCAGCCGCGTAAGCAGCCGATACGCTAATGGGAACATACGGTCGAATGTGATATGTTTTTACCGATGTCGCTACGTGAATATCTAATTGCCACTCGCCAACCGCGGTACAGCATTCTGTTTGCTCTCCCGTTGCTGCTTCTGTATGAAGCGCTAGCGGCATTGATCTCCCATTCTGCGTTCTCAGGTGTGAGAAACGGCGCCGACGTGCTGCTCAAGACGCTCTTCGTATCATTCGGCGGCCGCATGGGATTGCTCACGTTCGGCCTCCTGCTGTTCGGGCTGGCCGGGTATCTCGTGGTGCGCGACCAGCGCAAACACGGGCAGCGGCTGCAGCCCAGAGTATTCGCGGGAATGTTCGCGGAGAGCCTCTTGTACGCGGCACTTCTGGGCAGCGTTGTATCACTACTCACAGCATGGTTGCTTCAAGGACACCTTATGATAGTGCAAGGTGCCGTGGAACGACTGTCCATAGGTACCCAACTCGTCATCTCGCTCGGAGCGGGATTGTACGAAGAGCTGCTGTTCAGAGTCCTCTTAGTTACGGCTTTGGTGGCACTAGGGAAGTACCTGGGGTGGAAGCAGCCGGTTGCTATCAGCGTGGCGATAGTTGGTAGCGCATTGATATTCAGCGGGTTCCACTATATTGGTCCGTTGGGCGATCAGCTCACCTTGCCCTCGTTCACCTTCAGAGCGGTTGCTGGATTATTGCTGAGTGGTCTATACGTAGCCCGTGGATTCGGGATTACCGCGTGGACCCACGCTCTGTATGACGTTGCCGTCACATTAGCGGCTACCGGATAGCCGCAACCCACTCCTAACGCTATTCTCCGCCGGTCTTAGCAGCAAATAGAGAGTCGAGGATTGGTCTCCAACTTTCGATCGGTTGATATCCTGCCAACAACACCGTCTCCATTATGAACGAGGGTGTGCTCGTGATATTGGCCTGTCGCGTTACAGATTCAACTTCCTGCTGGACAATCCAACGTGCGGAGCCAGAATCAAAACAGGCGTTCAGCGATTCCAGATCCAATCCTGCGGAGTCGGCGAGAAGGGTGAAATACGCCCGCGGTGCCTCGAGGGGCGCCCAGACAGCCTGATGCTGATAGAGCAGATTGTGGACTGGCCAGAACTTGTCTTGTTTTGCCGCGCACATCGCGAATTCGTGAGCGGCTGGCGAATTGGGATGTAGCTGCGGGATGGGCAAGTTCACGAAGATCAGCTTCGCTTTGCCGGTTTCGATGTACTCTCGTTCAATGCTCGGAAGCACGAGTCTGTAGAACTCACGACACCAAGGGCAGCCGAAATCCGTGACTTCGTAGATAGTGACAGGGGCATCGGCGTCACCCTTGGTACGTTGCACCATTAGTGGGTCTTGTGCCCACTCGAGCGACGTATGTACCGCCAATGCTTCGATTGGCGCACCGTCTGTCGCGGCAGCCGTGATAAAGAAGACAGCGCACAGGATCACCACTGCCAATGCAAAACGATTCGCTGCAAGTCGTGAAGTCATAAGAGCACCCCCTAATACCTCCATCTGGCAGCGCCGTTCCCTTCGTAGAGTACCACGGATTTCGATCCAATCAGACGTACCCTGACGCCAACATTCCAGTAGTACTCCCTGAACGGGTCTTCGGGATCTGGCCATCTGGCCACGAACCACCACCGGCCGGGCGCGAGAGTGAACTCCACGAGACCGTCTTCGTCCGTGGTGGCGCTGTGGGGCGTGCGACCATCTCGCGCGATAGCTGAATCCACGAGGCCCGGGTACGAGGCAAGGGCAGTACCCTCCCACGCCCTCAGCGAGTCGGCAGCCGCGGCCACGCGCATGGCGAGGTCTTTGTCGTCACCAACTAACTCCCGCATAGCGGCGTCGCGTTGGACGGTACTTTGAGCGAGTCGTTGGTATTGATTTCGCAGGCGTCCATACGCCCTTGCATACTCTCCCGAGCTGTCGGGCCCGTCTCCATTTAGTGAATCGGCCAAGTGCTTCACACTGTCGTGTATCGCCTGCCAAGGCGAGAGAGCTTCGTCGAGGCCGGATAGGTCGGGAAGCTCATATGCTGCCAACTCTGCTTCCAGATCTCGAAACTGTGGGCGAGGGACCTGGCTGGCACTCGCGAGGGAATCGCGAATTGCGTCTCGATCAAATGGGAGTGCCGTAATCTCAACGTCGGCAAGTGCGATACCATCCGGGTATTGGATTCGGACCTCGATATCGTATTCGGACGGTAGACAGCCTGCAAGCCACAACGTACAAGACGCAACACCAGCTGCAGCGAGGCTGAACAGACGCATAAGTGGAGATCCTACCTGCGGTGAGCTTGTCTGGCGTGAATGATGATTACCTGGTGAGGACCTGAGCAAACGACCAAACCGAATCAGTCGACAACGACCTTCGGCAGGATGTAGTCCTTTGGATTCACCGGCGCGTTGTTGATGAGAACCTCGTAG
>JBDHHK010000081.1:0-18687 GCA_039589395.1 Gemmatimonadota bacterium | reverse complement strand
TGGTGTACGCACCGCTCGGTGTAGCCGGCTGGAGCGTTCAAACCGGTACCGACCGCCGTACCACCCAGGTTCACCTCAAGTAGAACCTGCTCGATTCGTTCCAATGCGTCAGTTTCATTTTCGAGGCTCTCTCCAAATGCATCGAACTCCTGCCCCAGTGTCATTGGCACTGCGTCCTGCAGCTGCGTGCGCCCCATCTTGAGTATGGGCATGAATTCCTCACCCTTCGCTCGAAAGGCTGCGACCAGATCGCGCAGCTCGGCGATGAGCTCGTCGTTCGCGATAACGATCGCTATGTGCAGAGCGCTCGGGTATACATCGTTGGTAGACTGAGATCTGTTCACGTGATCGTGAGGGTCGCAGAATTTGTACTCCCCCTTCTCATGTCCCATCAGTTCGAGTGCGCGATTCGCGATGACCTCGTTGGCGTTCATGTTCACCGATGTCCCTGCTCCACCCTGAATGACGTCTACCTGGAACTGCGCGTGTAACGCGCCGTTCATGACCTCGAGGCAAGCGGCTTCTATCGCACGGAACACATCGTCACGCAGCTCGCCGACATCATGGTTCGCGCGTGCCGTCGCAAGCTTCACCATCGCCAACGCTTGGATCAGTTCCGGATATTGGCGAATGGGCACGCCGGTGATGTGGAAATTCTCGAGCGCGCGCACCGTCTCGACGCCGTAATAGGCCGCCGCCGGGACCTCCTTGTCGCCTAGGAGATCGTGCTCGGTGCGGGTTTGGCGAGACTCACTGGTAGTGGACATGTTGCACCTCTCGGAGACTTCTGCAGTAGGACTGAGAGAACATCCAACATCCAGCAAAGAACATCCAACACCCAACGGTCGGTAGTGCCGGCTTCCGTTGGATGTTGGATGTTCGGTGTTCGATGTTCAAGAGCCCCCGATCTGCATCTCCGCGATTCTAAGTGTCGGCGCCGTCATCGTTCTATTTAGGTCGAGATCGTTGCCGAGCATGTCGATGCCGTTGAGCATCTCCTCGGCTGACGATGCGATCGTAAGGCCTCTGACCGGGAAGGCGATTCTGCCGTTCCGAATCCAAAAACCCTGCGCACCACCACTGAAGTTGCCGCTGACGGGGTTGATTCCGTAGCCAGTTACGCCCTTCACGTACAAACCGTTTCTGGTAGCTCTGACGATTTGCTGCGGATCGCTATCGCCCGCCTCCATGTAAAAGTTGTGCGGCCCGATTCCCGGCAGGCTCGAGAAGCCTCCACGCGACGCGTTGCCGGTGCTCTCGACTCCAGCACGTGATGCCACCATGGTGTTGTACATAAATCCCCGCAACACACCTCGGTCTACGATCGTGCGTCGTTGAGTCGGCACTCCCTCGCCGTCGAAGGGGCTGCTGGCCAAGCCTTTTGCGGCGGTACCGTCGTCGATGATCGTCATCAGTTCGGAGCCGATCTGCTCTCCAACCTTGTCGGCCAGGAAGCTCGCGCCCTGTAACACACGTTCGCCGTTGATGGCGCCGCGTATCCCACCGAGCAGCGCGTACGCAACGTCGCGGTGGAAGATCACCGGTGCGCGTTGCGTCTGGACCATTCGCGGGTCGAGCATCTCGTAGGCGCTGCGTGCGGCTTCTTCCGCCACCTCTGCCGACTCAACCAGGTCGGTGAAAAACCGTCGAGTGCAGCCTTCGCCGCCCGAAGATTTCTGATCGCCGCGCTCGGCGACCACTGTTACACCGAAACCGCAGTAGCTCGAGCGGTAGTTCTTCACCATACCGTTGGAATTGGCCAGTGACACGGTTCCATCGCCTTCGTTGTAACGAGCCCCACCACTCTTCGTAATGCGGCGGTCCCGCATCGCCAGCTCTTCGGTCTCAGTGATCAGCGCTATCTTCGAATCCATCGACAGCACTGCTATCTGCGGATCGTAGAGGCCATCCACGTCTGTCGTGTCAGTGTCACTTGGCAATACGTTGTGCTCGTCCGCGGTCATATACCGCGAGAACGTCACTGCGCTTGCGATCGCATCGTTCAGCGATTCGTCCGACAGATCGTTGCTGTGCGCGAACCCCATCTTGCCATCTTTGAAGACGCGGAAGCCGACACCATGTGATGACGACTCTTGAACCGTCTCCACCGCGCCGTTCCGCACCTCTAGACTCAATCTTCTGCTCGTCTCGAGAAGAACCTCCGAGGCGTCGGCGCCTCTGCTTTGGCATCTATCAACGAGCTCTTGCGGTAGATTTTCGTGTTGCATGATTGCTTCTCCCTGACGTCTACGCGTCTCGTCGTTATGCTCGGCTTCCGCCGACGTTGATTCCGCGAATTCTCACGGTGGGCTGCCCCGCTGAGACCTCGGCAGACTGGCCTTTGCCACAAATACCAGGGCCGAACGCCAGGTCGTTTCCGACCGCATCGACATTGGATACGACCTCGATGCAGTTACCGACGAGTGTGGCACCCTTTACCGGATACGTCTTCTGCCCGTTCTCTATCTGGTATGCCTCACGGCACGTGAAGTTGAATTGCCCGGTGATTGGGTTGACGCTGCCACCGCTCAGGCTCTGAACGTAGAGGCCGTTCTGCGTGGAGCTCACGATATCGTCCGGATCGGAGTCGCCTGCGTCGATGAACGTGTTGGTCATGCGAGGAATCGGAATGTCGCGGAAGCTCTCGCGGCGTCCGTTACCGGTGCGATCCAGCCCCAGCTGCTTTGCGGAGAGGATGTCGGTCATGTAGTTCACGAGCACACCGTTCTCGATGAGGACGTTGCGCCTGGCCTGCGTACCCTCATCGTCGAAGTCGATCGTGCCGCGCATGTTGGGGATCGATCCGTCGTCCACCATCGTGAATACGTCGCTAGCTACCTTCTGCCCCATCTTTCCCGTGAACGCACCGATTTCCCGAGCGATGTTGTCGGCCTCTAGCGGATGCCCAACTGCTTCATGCACCAAGACTCCTCCCCAACCGTTCTGCATCACGACATCCATCCGGCCCGCTGGGGCGTCCTGAGCGTCGAGCATTGCGATCGCTTCACGGGCGCACGTCTGAGCGACTTCTTCCGGCGGTACTTCGTCGAACATCTCGAACCCACTGTGGCGGCTGAGGCGTTCTCGACCCATGTGGCGTGTGCCGTTGCCAACACCCAGCGCTTGCACGATGAAAAACAACAGCGGCTGCTCGTCGCTCAGCATTACACTTTCACTGGACGCTATCAGACGACCGCGGACCTCGTCGTTGTAGTCGACGATGGCCATCGTGATCCGGTCGTCGTAGTCGAGCGCTGCCTGGTTGGCCCGTTCGATGACTTCGATGCGTCTGTTGTCGGCGATCGTCTCGAGCGGCATTTGAACGGTGTTGAACGTCTCGCGCGCCGATGGGCCTGAGAAGTGCGTCGGATGCACCGCATCGGTTCCGCGAGCAATGGTGGATGCCACCTCGGCCGCGCGAAGCATGTTCGCCTCGGTGATTTCCTCCGTGTACGCATACCCGGTCTTGTTTCCAGCGATGACTCTGATTCCCGCCCCCTGGCTCACACCAAACTCAGCGCTCTTGAACCTGGATTCCTCCATGCGGATGTTGCGCGAGATGCGCTTCTCCACATAGATGTCGGCGAACTCACCGCCATCACGAAGAGCCCGGTGGATTGCCGCATCGATCATCTGCTCGTCGATCTCCACCTTCGCGCTTGCGCAGACAAATCTCCACTTGCGCACGACTCCGGCACGCTCACTAGGGTCGGCGCCGCAGCGACTGCGATGCCGCCTTTCACGCTCCTCCCAAGAAATGTCCTGCGCGGAATGTCCGAGACGAAGTAACCTTTTTGCTCCATGCCCCGCTCCTTTGAGTTATCGAGGCCCTGAATTACACATTTCCCAAGGGCCGTGTGTCTGATCGAGGAAACTAGCCAGCGGACCACGCCTCGCAATGGAGCGTTTCAGCTCCGAACGACGAACGCTTTTACCTTTCACACTCTGCAGGCCGGTTCAAAAACCTGGCGGTTCGAAGGCGTAGTCCAAACAGAAATGGTTCGCGGTCTGTCACTGATTACTATTGAAGACGGTAAGCCAGGCACCAGAAGCCGCGGTCGGCAACGAAGGAGATGGCCTGCATGAGCGACGGCCAGCCGGGACAACATTCTACGGGAGTCATTGCGCGTAGTCTGCGTCTTATGTTGGGCGCGCTGTTCTGCTGGATGACCTACACGGTCATGAGCGCTGCGACAACGGAGTTCAACCTGGGTGTTCTCCGGGTATTCGGCGGGACGTTGACCTTCTACCTGCTGGTGCACCTTTTCATTGTTACCTACCGACCGTTCCTGCATCGCTGGCTCGGCGCGGTGCTCGTCGCAATACCACTGATTGTTCTGTTCGTTCTTGGAGGCCAGTCAAGCCGCGTTGCGGCTGTCGGCTACGTGGGAGTGACACTGCTACTGCTGGCCGCAAAGGGAAACACTGCAAATGAGGTGCTCTTCATCCCATCCTTGCTTTCAGGCAAAGGGACGTATCTCAGATGCCTTCTGTTCGCACCGATAGACCTGATCGAGCAGCACCTTGGCGGGCTAGGAGGGATGCCCGGGTAGGAAGCTGTTGATTGCAGAGTTCAGATTGCAGATTGGGGATTGACGCGCACGCACGCTGAGAGCAACCGGATCTTGTTGCCCTAGCCGACCATAACACAACATCCGCGTCCCTCAGCGTTGTTCCGGGGCCAGTTCGATCAACCACTTTCGATATGGTGAAGTGCGCGACTCACCCGCCGAAAACCGGTAACTGCTGCAATTTTCTGGTTACTCTGCTCCGCGCGCGCACCATAGAGTTACTCATGCGCATCAGCACATACGATCCAAAGTTTCTTGTCCAGCTGATAGCGATTTATATTAAATGCTATCATTTGCTTGCAAAAGGACGGAGACAATGGCCACGGTACAGATCAGCGCACGAATAGATGCGAAACTCAAAAAGGCACTCGACGAGTATTGCCGCTCCCACGGCGTCATCATGAATCACTTCATTCAGAATGCAATTCTCGATCGACTGGAGGAGATGGAGGACATTGAGGACCTCAAGTCGATCCGCCACGAGCCAACTCGGCCACTGTCGGATGTTCTCAAAGAGTTGAAGCTCGATGGCTCGCTATAGAATCGAAATCAGTCAATCCGCCGAAAAGCAGCTCAAGAAGCTGGGCAGAGACGATCAACGCCGCGTCACCAAAGCGATGCTGACGCTCGCAGACGACCCATATCCAAAAGGTTCTCGAAAGCTCACCGGCTACGAAGACGTGTTTCGCATTAGGGTAGGGCAGTACCGCATCCTATACAGCGTTTCGGGCAGAAAGCTCACAATCATCATCTTGAAGGTCGGGCAGCGGAAAGATGTGTATCGGTGAGGGTGACAATTTCTGATCGCAGAGTTCAGATTGCAGAATGGCGGCGGCTGGTTTCGGACCGCAGGTTCTCGGTATCAGATATGCAAACCTCGGAGGGTGAGTGGACCTTGTCGTGACCGGATTCGTAGCAGGAGTGTTGGGAACACTGGCGATGGATTCTCTAAACCTTCTAGTCGCCCGAACTGGAATCATTCTGAAAATCGACGTGACGATGATTGGGAGGATGGCAGTGGGTTGGTTGCACGGACGCTTCCGTTATGGGCATCCCAGCGAGATGGCGCAAGTCGCCAATGAGAAGCCCTATGGCTATATCGTGCACTACGCCATTGGTGTGGGCCTTGCAGTCCCATATGTGTTCGCCTGGGATTTGTTGATCGGAGGGCCCGCGTCTCCTCTATGGGCCATAGCCTATGGTGTCGCGACGACCGTAGCCTCCTACTGCATCGTTTACCCTTCAATGGGGTTGGGAGTTTTTGGCAGGCGGTCTCCGGAAGGTGTCAAGGCTGCTCTCTCGCCCCTCGCCAACCACCTCTTCTATGGAGTGGGTCTCGCTGTCGGAATCGTACTGATGGCGGCGATCTGACTTAGGAAACGCCTTCTACCTGACTCACGAAGCGGCGCACCCGTTCTGGATCGGTGAACTGGAGGTAGTATTCGCCAGGAATCTCTACGCTTCCCATGAACGGGCGTGGATTCCGGTGGGTCATCCCGCTGTCCTGCTGCGAGAACGCTGTGAAGTGGATCTCCTTCACACCAGTCTTTTCAACAACATTGCGCGCGTTCGCCTCGTTGATGCCGCATCCGGGCATTATCGAAAACCGACCGTCGGCTAGTTCTGCCAGTTCACGAATCAACTCGATCCCCTCGGGCACGCTGGGCTGCTGTCCCGACGTCAGTACACCGTCCACGCCGAGTCGGATGAGGGTCTCGAGTGCCTCTGTGGGATCGCGCGTCATTTCGAACGCGCGGTGGCAGGTGATGCTCAATGGGCGAGCCGCCACGATGACCTGCTAAAAGCGATCTGTGTCTAAACAGCCGTCTTCCGTGAGCGCGGCCGTAGGAGTACAACTGTGTCTATCGACAGGCGTTCCAGCACCAGCTTAAGAGTACCCAGACTTGGGGTGGTGCCGCCCTCGATCAATCCAGCGCAGAATTCAATGCGGTGCCCGCCCACCCACACCTACCTCTCCCCCTCCCTCGTGGTTACAGTGTTCACTTACCCATGCCCCGACAACCTGACAACCCAGATACGACATCACGGGACCACGAATACCCCCGGTACCGATCCCATTTTCTGCCCCGCACCCCGCGCGGCTGGATCGCGGTGATGCTGTTCAGCGGACTGCTTGCGTTGACACAGCCACCCGCAGTCTACGCGATCGCCAATCGCATCGAACCGTGGCTGCTCGGCGTGCCGTTCCTGTACGGCTACTTGTTGATCATCTACTGCGCACTGATAGCCGTGCTCTTCTGGGCGCAACGCAAGGAGCTGTAGTTGGAAGCCTGGGTGGTGGTTACGGGCATCATCTTCGCCTACCTGTTGCTGACCGCATTGCTCGGCGTCGTCGCAAACCGACGCCTCGCGGTGAACGTGGAGGACTTCTTTCTCTATGGCCGCAAAGCCGGGTTCATAGTCCTCTACCTGACCGTCGTTGCTACTTACCACTCGGCATTCGCGTTCCTAGGCTCGGGCGGTTTCTTCTACACACACGGTATTGGCTTCTGGGACGCTGGAGCGTGGACCGTATTGGTCGGCGCGATCACCTACGTGCTCGGCAGCCGCATCTGGGCGCTGGGAAAACGGTTCGGTTACATCACGCCGGCCGACATGCTCGCCGATTTCTACGAGAGCGAGGCAGTACGTGTGGTTACGGCGCTGGTCTCGGTGCTTTTTACAATCCTCTACATACAGGTGCAGGCTCAGGGCCTGGGTTACATCCTTTCGGTCGCGTCGGGTGGACATATCTCGTACGAGCTCGCAGTGCTGATCCTGCTCGGCGTGGCTGCGGCTTACCTCATGGCAGGTGGCCTGCGTGCGGTCTACTGGACCGACGTGATGCAAGGCGTCTGGATGTATCTGGCGATCTGGGTAGGTGCACTCGTACTCGCATACAAGCTGTTCGGGGGTCCTTTCGCGCTGTGGCGCGAAGTCGCAGCTCAGAGACCCGACTTGCTCACATTGCCGGGCCCGCAGGGCTTCTTCACACCTGGGATGTGGTTCGGCATGATGGTCGTGCTGTCGTTCGGCATCGTGTTCCAGCCGCACATGATGATCCGCTACTACACAGCGGTCTCCGGCACCACCATCAAATGGCTCGGTGCGACCACACCAATCTTTTTGATGACGCTGTACATCCCAGCGGCACTTGTTGGGCTGGGCGGCGCAGTCGCGATGCCCGACCTCGCGATCCCCGACCGAATATTCCCGGAACTGCTGTTCACCTACGCCCCACCCTGGCTTACCGGAATCATTCTAGCTGGCGCCGCCGCTGCCGCTATGTCGACATTGGACTCGATTCTGCACGCCAACATGACCGTGCTCACCCGCGACGTCTACCAGCGATACATCAAGCCGGATGCGTCCCAAGCCCACTACATCAACGTGGGGCGAGTGTTCGTGTTGGTGCTGCTGCTCATCGGGTACGTGCTGTCGATTACGACCTTCGAATTCCTGGTGACCCTCGTAGCTTTGTCCGGAGCGGGTGCGCTGCAACTCATGCCCGCGATCCTCGGCGTGTGCTTCCCGACACGGCGCCTGTTGACGCGAACGGGAGTGCTCGCCGGTATCGGAGTGGGAATGGTAATGCTTTGTCTCACACTAGTTGTATTCCCGCATCCGTTGGGCCTGCATGGCGGAGTGTGGTCCGTGTTGGCGAACTTCCTAGTTACTATTGTCGTCTCCCGCTCAACTCGTGCGCCGTCACCGGAGACGGTGCGACGAATTCACGGCGAGGTTGAGTCGTTTGTGTATGGCTCGAACGAGCAGCAGCAGTCAATTGAATCCGCGGCAGCGACCGCAGGCACAACATGAGCGATAGATCTCGAGCAGTCATTGGCGTCGATACAGGTGGAACGTTCACCGACTTCGTCCTGATGGATGAAGGGCGGATCACGGTGCACAAGGAACCGTCGACGCCGGAAAATGCGGCTAAGGCAGTGCTGGCAGGTCTCAACGAGCTGCACGAGGAAGCCGCCACGATCGTGCACGGTTCAACGGTGGCGACGAACGCCCTTCTGGAGCGTCGAGGAGCACTCACCGCCCTCGTAACAACGGCGGGATTCGAGGACGTGTTGGAGATCGGCCGCCAGACACGCACGCAGATCTACGATCTGAACGTCGAGAAAGCGCCGCCCCTGGTGCCAAGTGAACTGCGTCTGGGCGTGAACGAGAGGATCGGCCCGGATGGTTCGGTGATAGACCAGCTCGACGAAAAAAACCTGCGTGCAGTCATAGAGCGACTGAACGAATTGGATGCTGATTCCGTTGCAGTATGCCTGCTTCACGCCTACGCGAACCCCGAGCACGAACGAGCGATTCTCCAGGCGCTCGACGGGCAGCTCGATGCGTTCGTCACCGCATCGCACATGGTGTTGCCTGAGTTTCGTGAGTACGAGCGCTGCAGCACGACCGTGGTAAACGCGTACGTCGGCCCCGTTGTTTCGCGTTACCTCGACTTGCTCGCGGAGGAGCTCGACGCCGACAGCGTCCGAATAATGCAGTCGAACGGAGGGTTAGTGTCGCTCGAGGCTGCACAGCACTACGCGGTACAGACTGTACTGTCTGGCCCGGCCGGTGGCGCAGTGGGCGGGTTCGAGATCGCGAGCCGAGCGGGTTTCGATCATGTGATCACATTCGACATGGGTGGAACGAGCACCGATGTCTCCCTTTGCCCAGGGGAACTGAGTCGCACGAACGAGGCCATCATCGGAGAGGCTCCGATACGCGTCCCGGTGATCGACGTTCACACAGTCGGCGCAGGCGGTGGTTCGATCGCATACCGCGACCCGGGTGGTTCGTTGCGTGTCGGACCCCGCAGTGCTGGGGCGGTACCCGGTCCGATCTGCTATGAGCGGGGCGGTACGGAGCTGACGGTTACCGACGCGAATCTCTTCCTGGGCCGGCTTTCACCCGAACACTTCCTGGGAGGCAAGCAGCAGCTGCCAACAGAGCGCGTGAGCGCTGCGATGGAATCGTTCGCGGCCGAGATGTCGCTTTCTCCGACCGAAACCGCCGAAGGCATACTGCGCGTGGCCAATGCCACGATGGAACGCGCGATCAGAGTCATATCGCTCGAGCGTGGCTACGATCCGCGGGACTTCACCCTGGTCTGTTTCGGGGGGGCCGGTGCGATGCACGCGGCGGACCTGGCTCGTAGCCTCAGCATTCCGCGCGTACTCGTTCCGCAGGCGGCAGGCATTCTGTCGGCGCTCGGCATGCTACTCGCTGACTTCGTGCGCGACTACTCACGGACTCTCTTGGTCACCTCAGCAAAACTCGACAAGGCAGAACTGGAGCGCGCCTTCAACGAGCTAGAGGAACGGGCTTGCGCCGAGTACGAGCAGGAAGGGTTCAGCGCGGAGCAACTCGTGTTGGAGCGATCTATAGACATGCGTTACGCGGGTCAGGGATACGAGCTGAACGTACCTATGACCGCCGACTTCGAAGCGAGCTTTCACGATCGTCATAACCACCGCTACGGCTACTCCGATGCCGCGCGCGCCACCGAGCTGGTGAACGTGCGGCTCAAAGCAATCGGGCGCACAGAGAAGCCCGAGTTGGCAAAGCACGAACTGGGCAGCCAAGACGCGTCGGCCGCAGTCATCGGCGAATGTCGGATGGTGTTCGACGGAGTCCGGTCGAAGGCCTCGTTGGTCGACCGGGCGCTGCTCGAGTCGGGGAACTCGTTCGCCGGACCCGCGCTCGTGGTCGAATACAGTACGACCACTGTTGTTCCACCAGAATTTGTTTGCCGAATGGACGAGTGGCAGAATCTCGTGTTGGAGTGGGCATGATTAGCCAGCGCGATTATCACTTGTATGTCGCTCCGCAAGCCGGCAGATCCCTTCGCGCGCCCCAGTTCGCTACGGGATTACCGGCATGCTGCGCTCAACATCTGCGGCGACGCTTCTCCCGCCTCTCTCGCTCCTCCCGCTCCTTGTCCATTCGCGACTTTCCACATGACCGCAGCTACGATCGAGTGCCAAGCCAATGACCACCCCTAATACAACCAACTGGGACCCAGTAACCCTCGAGGTCTTCCGCAACCTCTTCTACTCGGCCGCCGAGGAGATGGGCGTGACGCTTTGCCGCACGTCATTCTCGGCGAACATCAAGGAACGTCGAGATTACTCGTGTGCTGTGTTCGACGGCGACGGCCACCTGGTTGCACAAGGCGAGCACATGCCGGTGCACCTGGGATCGATGCCGCTCTCGGTTGAAGCCGCGATCGAGACCGTTCCGATGGAACCGGGCGACATGGTGGTGCTGAACGACCCGTTCAGGGGCGGAACACATCTGCCCGACATCACGTTGGTGCAACCGGTGTACGGTGAGGGCGGAGACAAGCCGGTCTTCTACGTGGCGAATCGTGCGCATCACGCCGACGTGGGTGGAATGACCCCGGGTTCCATGCCGCTAGCCGAGTCGGTGTTTCAGGAAGGGATTCGGATTCCTCCGGTGAAGTTGGTGCGGCGCGGCGAGGTTGTGCGCGACGTGATGGATTTGATACTGCTCAACGTGCGTACGCCGGTGGAGCGGGAGGGAGATCTCACCGCGCAGATCGCATCGAACCGCACGGGGGAGCGCCGTCTGCTCGCATTGGCCGAGAAGTACGGTGCAGACACCGTGACGGATTACATGCATCATCTGCAGGACTACACCGAGCGGATGACGCGCGAGGCGATCAAACAGATTCCCGACGGCAGCTACCGGTTCGAGGACTGCATGGACGACGACGGTTTGGGGAACGGCCCGCTACCGATCGTCGTCACTATCACGGTCGAAAGCGATTGCGCCAAAGTCGATTTCACCGGCACGACGGAACAGGCAAAGGGAAGCGTGAACGCGATCTACGCGATCACGCTGTCAGCGGTCATGTACTGTTTCAGGGTGATCGTGCCGTTCGCGATCCCTTCGAACCACGGCACGCTCAGGCCGCTCGAGGTGATTGCTCCGTTGGGTACCCTAGTAAACGCAAGACCGCCCGCGCCCGTGGCAGGCGGCAATGTCGAGACGTCGCAGCGGATTGTAGACACGGTGCTTGGTGCTCTCGCGAAGGCGATCCCAGAGAAGATCCCGGCTGCCAGTAGCGGCACGATGAACAACCTGACGCTGGGTGGCGTCGATCCGCGCAGCGGTGATGACTTCGCCTACTACGAGACGATAGCCGGCGGCATGGGCGCACGGCCAGCATCTCCCGGCCTCGATGCGACCCACACACATATGACCAACAGCCTCAACACGCCAATCGAGGCGTTGGAGCACATCTATCCGTTCAGAGTGCGGCGATATGCCATTCGTCGTGGCTCGCATGGTGAAGGGCAGTTCCGCGGCGGCGACGGTGTGGTGCGTGAGATCGAAGTACTGTGTCCTGCGCAGGTAACGATTCTGAGTGACCGACGAGTCAACGCGCCGTATGGGTTAGGAGGGGGAGAAGCGGGAGGGACGGGAGAGAATGTGCTTCTCAGTCCGGACGGTGAAGTGCGCGAGTTACCGTCAAAAGCCAGCGTGTCGGTTGAAACAGGCACGACGATCAGTGTGCGGACGCCTGGGGGAGGAGGGTTTGGGGCAGCTTGATTGCAGATTGGTGACGATGCACGTATCGGTGCTCCGCGCCCTGCCTCCTACCACCAATCTGCACTCTGAGATCACTCCTCATCCAAAACGTCCCTCACCCACGTATACGCCGCCACCGTCGACGGCATACCGAGCGTCCCTGCGCTCAGTGCCACAACCTGTTCGATCGCCTCTGTCTCGATGCCCATTGCGCGTGCCTTACGCACGCTGGCGTGGACTGCTCCCTCTCGCATGGCCGCGACCGCGACGGCGAGTTTGATGAGTCGCTGTGTATTCTGGTCGAGTGGCCCTTCACGGCCAGCTTCTGCAATTTCCTCCCACGCCTTCGCTAATGCCGGATACCGCGCCGTGAATTTACCGTGTGTCTTCGGTGCCGGTGGTTGCTCCATTGTATTCACTCCTTTTGCATCAAATGCGTCGTGCTTCTGCCGCGCTTTGGTGACGAGAACTTGGAAGCGCGGATTGCCGCGCAGTGGTTTGAGGAACGGGTGGTGTTCTTCGAGATACCGGCTGTTGCAGAATCCAAATTCAATCGCTGGATCCAGCCATTCATTGGCGCCATCCTCATCACCGACGATGGGCTGACATGTAGCCATGAATTCTGCAACGTCTCACCCATGATCCGCTAAGATGCGGGCTGGGAACTGCAGACGCTAGAGGTATAACGGGGTGGACCTACGTTCCTGCTGCCTCATTCCATCACGACGTCACTGCATCTGCTCCAGCGGGTGCCACGTCAACGGGGCTTGGTCCAGCAACTCCCGAACGCGTTTCAGCAACTCCACGCCGGTCCATGGCTTGTACAAAAACGGTAGGTGCGGGTCGACATTGCCACTCACGCGAAGCACGTGAGCCGCATGCCCACTCATAAACATGAACCGAGTGTCTGGCGCAAATTCCTTGATTGCATCATACATGGCGGGACCGCCGAGTTTCGGCATGATGACATCCGAAATCACTAGTGCGATGTCCGACCTATACTCCCGGAATTGCCGCACGCCTTCCTCACCGTTTTCGGCAAGGATTACGGTATATCCACGCCGCTCGAGGACGCGCCTCGCTACGTCGCGGATCTGCGGTTCATCCTCTACGACAAGTATCGTTTCGGTCCCTTCAAGACTGTTGTCTATGTCAAGTTCGTGACCTGAAGATGCTTCATCGGTACTCTCACGCCGGGCAAGAGGGAAGTACACCTTGACGGTAGTACCGTTATCCAACTCACTGTAGACATGCACGAACCCATTGTGTTGCTTCACGAGCCCGTGGATCATCGCCATGCCAAGCCCCGTTCCCTTCCCGGCACTCTTTGTAGTGTAGAACGGCTCGACCAGCTTCTGCTTTGTGGTCTCGTCCATGCCGGAACCAGTGTCGCTCACTATGATGCAGGCATATTCACCTGCTCGACCGTGACCGAAGTTGGGACGGTGCTCTTCCTGCAGCCACGCGCGCCTGGTCTCGACGTAAAGGAGACCACCTTCCGGCATCGCGTCGCGGGCGTTCGTTGCGAGATTAAGTAGGATCTGTTCGACCGCATTCGGATCGGCAAAGACAGTACCGACCGACTCGGCCGCCACCACCTTGATCTCGATATTCTCGGGTAACAACCGCGTGAGTGTCTTCGCGGCCCCACTCACCAGTTGCGTCATATCCACCAACTCACGCGACAGTTCTTCCCGTCTGCTGAAAGCGAGGAGCTTCTTGACCAGATCCGCCCCCCGCCTCGTCGCCTTCAGTGTTTCGCGCAGCTCGTTCCGAGCCTCCTCAGCGCCATCCGGCAGGTCGTGGGTAATGAGGGCGATGTTTGCCTGGATCACAGTGAGAATGTTATTGAAGTCGTGCGCGATACCTCCCGTCAGCTGCCCGAGCGCTTCCAGCTTTTGAGCCTGCCTGAGCTGTGCCTCCAACTCCCGGCGTCTCGTCACATCTTCGGCTATGAACTCAAAGTTCTCGAGTTCTCCGATTTGACTTCGTGCTGCCCTCCCAGTCACACGCACGGTTCTTTTTTCTCCGTCCTTCGCTGTCCATACAACCTCGAGGTCGGCCGTGACGCCTGGGTCACTGCAGAGATCGAGGAGCTCGGCGAACTCTTCGGGGTTGGTAAAGATGTTCGTCGCTAGGTTTGTCTCCAGCAGTTCGGTCTTGGTCTCATACCCGAGCATCTTGACCATCGCCCGGTTGACGTTCAGAAACCGACCTTCAACGCTGCAGCGACATATCCCGTAGTTTGTGTTTTCTACCAGGGCAGTGTAGTCGGCTTCCGTCCGCTGTAACGCGTTCCTCGTATTCTGTAGTTCGCCGATATCCTCGCACGTGGTGACGATGCCGATCGGCTCTTCAGCGGAATCCACAATGACGTCCGAGCGCAACATGACTGGAAAGACCGTCCCGTCCTTCCGGACGTTCTCGCTCTCGCGTTTCCAGCTTTTCAGCTGTTTGAGCTGCGCTCTGGAAAGCGGCTTGCGTTTGCCGGCTGGGGCAAGGACTCCTACATCCTGACCAACGAGTTCCTCAACCGATCGTGAGTGGAGCGCCGCCTCAATCTCATTGACGTATACGATTGTTCCGTCGGCGTCAGTGACTGTTACCCCGACATTCATCGCGTCGAACCCAGTGGTCAGGCCGCGCAGCACATGCTGAAGCACTTCACCTGAGACCGATGCGGCATACACTACACCCGACCCACGTCTGTGTTTGTCGCGTTTGTTCATCGGCAGTTCTTCGACCTTGATGCCGTCTTTCGTCATCACGTTCCTTTTCTGCCGTCAACCGTTCGTTTGCGACCACAATCGGTTCACATGCGCATACTGCGTACGCTCCTGGGGGGACATGAGAGCAGAAGTACGACCGAGTGGCCGCCGCATATCTTATCCCCATATCCCCGATCGATGGTCGCGGATACCTCAGTATCGGCAGAGGAACGAAAAAGTGAAGGAACTCGAGCCTGATCCGACTCAGTACCACCCCTTCCTACTCTGCAGCCAACGTTTTCACCGGATCCACCTGCGTCGCTCGAATGGCTGGGATCAGCACGGCTACCATCGAGACCAGCATCAACAACAGTGGCGCTCCGGCAAACACACCGGGATCGCGTACTCCGACACCAAACAGCATTGATGCAAGCACTCGAGTCATCGCGAATGCACCGGCGAGACCTATCGCCACGCCGGTCAGCACGAGTGGTACGCCGTCTCGAAGTATCAGCCTGAGTATCGCACTCCGCTCGGCTCCCAACGCTATCCGCATTCCGATCTCTCTGGATCGCTGCGACACGGTGTACGACAGGACTCCGTAAAGTCCAACCACCGATAGAAGCAATGCCGTCACTCCGAAAGCACTGAGGAGCGTCGTCCGAAACCGAGGTGCAGATAGATCGTTGGCGATGAGCTGCTCTATGGTGCTCAATCCTACGAGGGGTTGGTCTGGATCGACGGATTGAATCTCTGTACGCACCGCACCCACCAAAGACAAGGGAGGAACCGACGTCTTGATCACGAACCTGACATCATCGGTCGGCCGCTGATGAAAGGGAAGGTACATTTGCCCCATCGAAGTTCTCCCCAGGCTGTAATGCTGCACATCGCCAACGACTCCCACAATCTCCCAAAACGGACTGTCTTCCCCCCCGAAGCGGACGCGTTTGCCGAGCGAACTTTCCCCAGGAAAGTGTTGGCTGGCAAAGGACTCACTCACGACAGCAACTCTGAGATTCCCTTCTCTATCGTCCTGTGAAACCCCCCTCCCAGACAATACCGGAATACCCATGGTGTTGAAGTAGTCGGGACTGATGCGGTAGAAGATCGCGGAGATTTCATCGTCAACTCCGTTCTGAGGCCGGCCTTCGATTTCCAACCCCCAGATTTCATCCTGCCCGCTAACGGGAACGAGAGTGGTGATGGCTACCGACTCGACTCCGGGGATAGTTTTCAGTCGCCGGAGTGTAGCGTCAGCGTAGGCTTGCTGCTCATCGCTCGTCGGATATCTCGAGCCCGGCAGGTTGGTGGAAAAGGCCAGCGTGTTGGCCGTCTCGAACCCTGGATCTTCATCCTGCAGCGTCAACAGACTGCGAACCAACAGACCTGAGCCGACCAGTAGGATCACTGCAAGGCCAACCTCGGCAATGACCAACCCGGCCCTAAACCGACGTCGAGTGGAATCTCCTGAGACATTCCAACTGGCTTTCCTCAAAGCATCACCAATGTTGGAGCCCGCAACACTCAGAGCCGGAAACAGACCAAACAGGCAGCCCGACACCAACGAGAGTCCTCCAGTGAACAGAAGGACGGTTCCATTGATGTTCACCTCTTCGAGCCGCGGGAGGATCTCGGGCCAACCCAGGACGAGTGCCTTTAGTGATCCGAAGGCCAGCCCGAGGCCGAGAAGACCGCCACAGGTAGAGAGCAGCAAGCTCTCAGCCAGTACTTGCTTGACTACGCGAACGCGGCCTGCACCCAGCGCTGTGCGAATCGCCATCTCCTGAGCCCGAGCCGACGCCCGCGCCAGTGTCATCTGTGCCACATTTGCGCACGCGATTATCAGAACCAGACCCACACTTGCAAGGAGCACGAGTAGTTGTGGGCGCGCTCCTCCGAGAACGACATCGTCCAACGGTGTAACGACTGCCCCCCAGCCATCATTTGTCTCCGGGTATTCGGCCTCAAGCGATGCGGCGACCGAGGAAAAGTCCGCCTGCACCTGTTCCAGCGTCACTCCCGCTCTCGTGCGAGCGAGACCGCGAAGGAAGTGGGATCCGCGGGCTTGATACCACCACTCCGCCGGTCGAAGTGGGAGAAGAACGTTCGGTTGCGTACTGCCGATATGCCGCCAATCAGCAGGCACAATCCCAACTATCGTCGTCGGTGCACCATCCAATGTCATTGTTCGACCCAAAGCGTTGGGATCGCTCCCGAAGGATGACTGCCACAGGCCGTGGCTCAGTAGGACGACTGCTTCGCTGGCAGGGTCCAGATCTTCGCGTGTAAAACCCCGGCCCAACTCCGGTTCTCCTCCGAGGATGGGCAGGTAGTCATCCGATACGGCCAAAGCTCGCAAGCTCTCGGGTCTATCGCCTCCCGTATGGGTCACTCCGGTCCAACGGTATGCGGCTATGAGATCGGTGGAACGGTTCATTTCCTGCCAATCCCAGAAATCTAGCGGCGAAATGGAGAACGAACTCCACCCGCGTGGCAGGTTGTTGGCCATGAGATACACGATGCGATCGGCCTCGGGATAAGGCAGCGGCTTCAAGAGTACGCCGTTCACGAGGCTGAAGATTGCCGTGTTGGCTCCAATGCCTAGTGCCATGGTGATCAGTGCAACCACAGTGAAGCCCGGCGTGCGAAGCATCAGCCGCAAGCCGAATCGGAGGTCGCTCAAAAGTTCCTGAAGCATGTTGTCTCCCCTTCTTCTCCCAACAAAAATCGATCGGTGACGGCGCCTACGGATCATTTGGATCGCGCCCACGAGTTCCCGCAGCATCGAGTGACCACGATGATCGCCCTTTCTTACTGCCCCGTCTTTTCTATTCCGTGCCGTTGTCTCCTCGAGGTCACCCAAGAAGAACTCTCTGTCGGCCTTCGGAACCAACAGCCGCACGAGGAAGCGCACGAGGATATGAGAGACTTTCCGCGAGTTCACGGCTGCCCCAACTCCAGGTCGAGCCCGCGGGTGAGACTATCGAGGTCAGCGAGCGATCGCCGCACGGCCGAAAGCCCGGATGGCGACAGCTCGTATAGCTTCTTGCGGCGCCCTCCCCGCTCGGCGACCGGCTCGCTCGTGTGAGATCGGAGGTAGCCCTTCTCCTCGAGCCGCCCCAACGTCTTGTAGACCGTTCCCAGCGTGAGCGTGCGAGAGGTCTCACTCTCCAGTTCTTCCCGGATCGTCACTCCGTACGCATCATCGCCAAGGCGGATCACAGCCAACATCAACATCATTTCGAACTCGCCCGCATGTCCCATGCTTCTCTCGTGCGTTTATCTGACATTGTCAGGGTTATCTATTTGGTTGGATGCGTGGAGAGGTGAGAATGTTGCAATGGCGGAACGGCCGCATGGGCGGTATTGGCGGTAGGGCGGTATTGGCGGTAGGGCGAATCGACTGTAGCCTGACTCGCGAATTACCGCCATACCGGCGGGTGGTTGGGTGTTGGGTTGGGGACCGCCGGGTGGTGCTGGGCTGAGGGGTGGTACCGCCTGGGCGGCGTAGTGTGTGGAGCGGTACCGCCTAGCGCAGCATCAATTCAAATCGCTGCTCCTCCACAGCGGTGCCCCACTGAGTTCCGGTGAACTGCTCAACCAGCTCGAAGCCCGCCTTCTCGTAGAGGTGCCGTGCGGCATCGAGGCCATCGAAGGTCCAGAGGTAGACTTTCTCATATCCCTTCTCACGGCAGAAGTCTATAACAGTATCCATGAGCCGATTGCCCATTCCTTGGCCTCGCAAAATGTCGGACATGATGAACCAACGCAGATGCGCGCCTTCGTTCTTTGCATGAATACCATCGATGGCTATCGAGCCTTCGACTCGCCCGTCTACCGAG
>JBDHHK010000080.1:0-18742 GCA_039589395.1 Gemmatimonadota bacterium | reverse complement strand
CTGACATGGGGCCAACCTCTCGGTCTAAATGGACTACGAGTCCGAACACACTTTGGGAGACCATTTCATGGTAAGCCCGCAACCAGAGGTTGGCCCTTCTCATCTCATTCTTATTTCGGCTCGCTGGGTGTGGGAGCGACGTCGGGCCAAGCCGACGAAGAACCGATCTATCCTGAAGCGAAGGTGAGACCCAAGCTGTGGAACACTTGGCTGCCCGACATCTATATGAACCCGCACGGATACCCGTCACATGAATGGGTGCAGCTGTTCTCTGAATACGCTGCCTGGGTTCGCACCCGCGCCACCGAGTCACGAAGTTGGTGGGGAATGCGTGGTTGGTTCATGCCCCGCTTCAACTACGTCGACAGTCCGGACTTCCCGGAGCACAAAGCGGCCGCATTCAACATTCGCGATCGAATTACCGAAAAGATCAACGGTATCGCAGAGATGCGCGCTTTGAATCAACGCGCATATGACCGATATCGGCGTTACGCGTTCGAATTCGATAAGGAGAGCTTTAAGTTGGATTTCGCCGATTCGGTGTTGATTTACACCGCAATCACAGGATCGACGGATGAGGGGCGCAGCGGACCTATGTCGAACCCGCGCGTCACAATCTGGTCTGCCACCACCGAAGCCCCCGATGAGACGGCATACGGTGAATGGATGGAACTAATGGCGTCAACCGGCCTTGCGTGCGACGAAGCGGTACTGGAATACCTGGTGGAAGCGCATCACGAAATCGAACGAACCGAGGAAGCGTTTGGCACTCGTGTGATATTCAAAGTCCACCGGCCTAGGCCGGCGAAACCAGAAGAAAACGAGGTTGCGCCAGGCGGAACGTTGTGATACATCACGAACATAAGGTGAACGCGAAGAAAGAACCTGACGTTCAAATGCGGTCGGGCGACTGGTCGTTTTTCGAACCCCTCCACGGAGGTACATCGATGATCACGAGGCAACACCGTGCGGGCGCGTTGGCGCTCATTTTGACTTTCTCACTCCTCAGCGCACCAGCACTATTCGCACAACACGTTTTGTCGACCGGCGAGATTACCGGACCGCAGGCAGAAGCGCTGTCCAGCCTGAGATATCGAAACATCGGGCCCGCGAATATGGGTGGTAGGGTCAGCTCAATCGCGGGAATTCCCGGTAATCCTAAGATCTGGTGGTTTGGCGGCGCCGACGCCGGACTCTGGATGACCAAAAACGGTGGCACGACATTCGAGGGCCAATGGCAATACGAGGAGTCGTACTCGGTTGGCTCGGTTTCGGTGGCGCCGTCCGATCACAACGTACTTTACCTCGGCTCCGGCGAAGCCGACCCCCGCAACTCGATCAGCTATGGCGTCGGCGTATGGAAATCCACCGACATGGGCGAAACGTGGAAACACATCGGCCTGGACGACACCGAGCATGTCAGGCGCGTGCGCATCCACACCACCGATCCCGATGTTGCCTACGTCTGCGCGATGGGTCACGAATGGGGTGCGAACGAACAACGCGGAGTGTTCCGGACCACCGACGGTGGGGAGACCTGGGAAAAGGTACTCTACATCGACGAGGACACAGGTTGCTCCGATCTCGACATGGTCACGTCGAACCCACGAATCCTCTATGCGGGGATGTGGACGTTTCGGCGCCAGCCGTGGCGGTTCGACGGCGGTAGCAGAGAGACCGCAGTCTACAAGTCGATTGATGCCGGCGACACCTGGACCAAACTAGACGTCGTTGACGAACCGATGGCACGAATCGGTATCGCCATCGCTCAGAGCGACCCGAGCAAGGTGTACGTCATTACCGAAACCAAGACCAAAGGTACGCTCTTCCGGTCCGACGATGGCGGCGACTCTTGGCGGAGTGTGAACAGCAATCGCAGCATCAATTTCCGGCCGTTCTACTATAGCGAGATCTACACCGACCCCAGCAATGCCGAGGTTGTCTGGTCTCTTTCTGGTGGGCTGTATAAGTCGACAGACGGCGGTCGGAGCTTCGAGTCGGTCGGTGGCGGTGTGCACGGAGACCACCAGGCATTATGGATCGATCCCGAGGACGGAGACCGCGTCCTCTCCGGCTCAGACGGCGGATATCAGATTTCGTTCGACGGTGGCGACAACTGGGACATCATCAACAATGTGACCCTGTCACAGTACTACCAGATCTTCGTTGACGACCGTGATCCCTATTTCGTGTGCGGTGGTCTACAGGACAACGGGAACTGGTGTGGACCGAGCCGAATGAACAACGGAGGCCGCAGGGCCGGCGGAATTCGGAAGGACGAATGGTATACGGTTTCGGGAGGTGACGGTTTTTACACGCACCCGGTACCCGGGAGTCCCAACCTGGTGTATTCGAATGCCCAGGGCGGCTACCTGCGGATCACCAACACCGAGACAGGCGTTACGCGTAACATCGAGCCGTATCCACGTTTCCACGGCTCGCAGGGACAAGGTATGTTCCGCGCCAAGTATCGGTTCAATTGGGATGCTCCGATTCACGTTTCGCCAAACGATCCAGGTACGGTCTACTGGGGCGGCAACGTGCTCTTCAAGAGCACGAATTACGGTCATAGCTGGGACATCATCAGTCCTGACCTAACCACCAACAACCCCGACAAGCTGCTCGATTCCGGTGGCGAAGTATATCTCGACAACACCGCCGCAGAGTTCCACTGCACCATCTTGACCGTGCGTGAGTCGCAGCTCGAAGCCGCTGTACTCTGGGTCGGCACCGATGACGGTAACGTTCAAGTTTCCCGCGATGGCGGCGCCAACTGGACGCTCATCAACGACAACCTGCCTGACTTCCCAGCCGAGGCATGGGTTTCCAAGATTGACTTGTCGCACCACGTGCCGGGCCGGGCCTATATCAACGTCGATCAGCACCGACTCGATGACTTTACTCCTCACGTGTGGCGCTGCGACGACTACGGTGCGAGATGCGAAAAGCTGAGCGCCGGTCTCCCGCAGAACGACTACACCAAAGTCATTCGAGAAGACCCCACCAACCCAGAGCTGCTGTACGTGGGGATGGAACGCGGCCTGTACTTCTCGTGGGATGGCGGCGAAACATGGGTTGACATGCGCCTCAACATGCCGCGCGTTTCTGTACGCGACATCAAGATCCAAAGGGAATACAACGACCTCGTTCTCGGCACTCACGGCCGCGGCGCTTGGATATTCGACGACCTCGCTCCTGTGCAACAACTCGCCGATGCGATGGCGCAGGAGTTGTTCGTGTTCCAAGCCGGACGTGCGACGCACTGGCAGCAGTGGGGTAGCGACGCTTCGGCTGGACAGCGCGTTTATCAGGGAGAAAACGCTCAGCCCGGGGCAGTACTCAACTTCTATCTCGCCAATATGCCTGAGGGAAGCGTAAAGGTTCGCATAATGGACTCCAGCGGTGACCTTGTTCAGGAGTTTCCCGTCCAGGACGTGCATGCGGGCGTCAACCGAACGTACTGGAACCTGCGCCACAGTGGTCCAACGCCGAGAAGCAGCGGTGATGGCGGTGGCGGTGGATTCAGCAGGTTTATGGGTCTGATGGGTGCTCCCGCCCTGCCCGGCACATACACGGCAACAGTCATTGTGGGAGAGAGCGAGCTGGAGGGTAGCACGACCTTTGAACTTCGCGGTGACCCACGAATCACGATGTCGCAAGCTGACTTCCAGGCCTGGCACGATGGTTCGCAGGCTCTCGTCGACATGCTTACTGAAGCGAATCAGATGCTGGATCAGATGACCGGCCTGCAAACCCAACTCGGCAATCTCAAAGAGACCGTCGATGACGCAGACGTGGCGGACCTGGATGCGGTGAACGAGCAGATTGAGGCTGCCACGACACAGCTAGGCGAATTCGACAACAAGATGCAACGGCCTCCTCCTCAGATGAGCTACCGGCAATACCCACGAATCAGTGACGAAATCGGTCGGTTGATGAGCAGTGTGGCCGGAGTTCAGGCGCGGCCTACGGAAAGCCAGGTGACGGTCTTGGGAGAGCTGGAAGTCGAGGTGGCTGAGCGACGAGCGCAACTCCAAGGAATCATCAACGGTGCGATTCGTGAGTTGAACCAAATGCTCGGCAACTTGCCGGCGGTAGTAGTTCCGAACACGGGACTCATCCCGTAATAGATGAGGTAGAGGTCACTTACGTTCTGGCGGCGGCCGCAACTCCACAGAGTCTGTCATTAGGATCGGTTGGGTGAGTGGTAAGTAGTGAATTGTGAGTGGGAGTGCTTAGATGAACCCACAATTCACTACCCACTACTCACAAAACTCAGGAGGAACTCAGATGTTTATCCCAGAGAAACGGACGATCCTCGCGCTCCACGATATGTATGCCAGAGGTCAATTGAATCGCCGTGAGTTTATCGACAGACTCACGCGAGTCGTGGGAGGAACGGCGGCTGCGGCGGCCGTCCTGCCACTTCTAGGATGCGAATCCAACAGCCGTGAAGATTCGGAGCCACGTGAGTCACTCAACATCTCCGAGGCTGAGTGGAACGTGGACGGCGTGGTAATGAAGGGGTATTTGGCACGGCTCAGTGGCAGCGAGCGCCGGCCCGCCATCATAGTGATCCATGAAAACCGCGGGCTCAATCCGCACATTGAGGACGTAACCAGACGAATGGCGCGAGAAGGCTTTCTTGCGCTAGCTCCAGACATACTTTCTCCGGTGGGTGGTACGCCCGAAGACGTGGACGCCGCGCGAGCGTTGATGCAGGAACTCAACCCAGAAGAGACACTGCCCCGACTTGCAGGCGCGGTGCCGTTTCTAGCCGAGCATCCAGAAGCTACCGGCAAAGTGGGTGCGATCGGGTTTTGCTGGGGCGGTGGCTACGCAAACCAACTTGCTGCTGCAGGTACCTCACTGAATGCATCGGTGCCCTATTATGGTCGCCAGGCCGCGATCGAGCAGGTACCAAATATCACCGCCGCACTTTGCCTGCATTATGCCGGCGATGACGAACGCATTAATGCCGGCATTCCGGATTACGAGGCAGCGCTTCAAGCCAACAACAAGACGTACGAGCTGTACATGTATGAGGGGGCTCAACACGCTTTCAACAACGACACCAGCGAACGGTACAACAAGGAAGCAGCAGATCTAGCCTGGAGCAGGACGATAGATTTCCTGCGGCGACACCTGACCGAATGAATGACCAATGACCAACAAGGAATATCCAATAGCAAAGCGTAGTCCACTTCGTCATTGGATATTCCTTGTTGGATATTCAGCATTCACTCTGAGTACTGCAGAACCTTCATTTTGATCCCTACTCACCACTCACCATACAGCACCTCTTATACTTCTTCCCGCTCCCACATGGGCACGGATCGTTGCGGCCCACTCGAGACGCGTCCACCATATTGTCGCCACGTGCAGCCACCATCAGTTGATCTTGGCTTGCCCCGGTCCGCCAAAGCGGTACCAGCTTTTCAAACATCGGGCGGCAGTGTGAAAAAAACTTCTTGAAACCGGTGCAGAGATAGTTGAGGCCATGTTCTCCAGTCGGCGCACGGACGAACCGATCCTTCGGACAGCCGCCGTTACACATCGCCAAGACGTCACACTCCAAGCAAAAGCGCGGCAGAGAGTCACGCTTGAGGTCACCGAATTCTCGGTGCTTTTTGTTATGGAGCATGTCGAGGAGGCGCTTTTCCCCAATGTTTCCGAGTAGGTAGTCGGCTTCGACAAAATGGTCGCAGGAGTAGAGATCCCCGTTGTGTTCCAACGCAGGAATGTCACCGCAGGTCTCGCGAAAGATGCAGAGCGAATGCTCGAGGCAGCGCACAGGCCGCGCAGCCTCATCAAAGTTCTGGATCAGTATTCTGCCGATATCGTTTCGTATCCACTCGTCGAAAATTGTGGTTAGAAACGTTCCATACTCCTCCGCCGGAACAGTGTGTTCCCCTGCTCCGCCCGATCCAGCGTCGGGTGGCACCACCAAAGGCAGGAATCCCACGTATGTGGCGCCAATCTGCTTGAAGAACCGGTATACTTGCTTCGGCTCACGGGCATTCTCTTCGTGAACCACACAGAGTATGTCGCAGGGAACGCCATACGTCTGCAACAGTTCGAAACCGCGCATGACCAGTGAGTGTGTGGGTTTTGCGTTCTTGGACACACGGAACCGATCGTGCAAATTGGCCGGACCATCGAGGCTGAGGCCGACCGAAAAACCTTCCTCGGAGAAAAACGCACACCACTCGTCGTCGAGAAGAGTTCCGTTGGTAACTAGTCCGTTGACGACTCGTTTTTCTGAGGGAGCATGTTTGCGTTGTATCTCAACGATCCGCTGGAAATAGTCCAGACCTAGTATGGTTGGCTCGCCACCGTGCCAGGAAAAACGGATGACCTCTCCGGGTGACACCTCGAAGAGCTGGACGATATACTCTTCCAGTAGCTCCTCACTCATTCTGAAAACGCGAATGTCTGGGTAGAGCGCCTGCTTCTCTAGGTAATAGCAGTAGCGGCAATCGAGATTGCAGACGGCCCCGCCCGGTTTGGCGAAGATCTGGAATTCACGAACACCTGCCAACGATTGCCCCTACGGCACCGGCGTCTCTGGGAAGAGTGAAACCAATACGTAGTTGTCGGTCCGGAGGTATCGAACCGCCGCCTCTCTAACCTTTTCGGCCGTTAGCGCATCGATCAGATCGTAGCTGATCAAAACGCGAGGATCGGTCCCGTACTGATCGGCGAATGTCAGCTGTGCTACCCAGAATCCGTTCTCCCTGAGGCTCGTCTCTCTAGCGCGGCGTTGAATTTCTCTCACGTTGTTGACGTGTTCCGGGTCCGGCCCAGGGTTCTTGAACGATTCTATCTCGCGAAATACAACCTCGGTCAATTCTTCCACTCGCTCGGGAGCTGATCCAAAAGTGATTCGCAACCCGTAGCCCTCATCCGGGAATTTCTCATAGGAAGCGCTGACGCCGACACCGTATGTGCCTCCCAATTCCTCACGTAGAACTTCGCGTAGCTTCGTCTGAAGGGTGCTGGCAAGAGAGCGTATTATCTGCCGGTTCTCCGCCGTGTAGTCAAATGGACCCGTGAAGATGATCTGCGTCTGACTCTGTGGCTCCACACCCTTGTGTACGGACTTCCTGATAACACCTGCAGGTGGATCGATACCAACATCGCGCCAGTTCTCTTCTCGATCAATCGACGGAAGGCCGCCGATATACGTCTGCACCAGAGGTCGAATCGAATCCAAGGCAAAGGCGCCCACGAACACGAATGTGAAATCGCTAGCGTCAGCGAAGCGGTCGAGATAGAAATCGAATGAGGCATTCAAGTCGACTTCGTCGAATAGCTCAGCTGAAATCGGCCTGGCTCTGAAATGCCCCTGTGCCATCGTAACTTGAACCGTATCGCTGAAAGCAGCCTGCGGGCTCGCGCTCCTGTTGGCTAAGAAACCCTGCAGCTGCGAGCGGAAAGCGAGAAAGGCGGTGCTGTCCTTGCGAGGTTCGGTGAAGTACAAGTGAATGAGCTGGAACATCGTCTCGATATCGTCAGGCGAGGCCGAGCCCGAGATGCTTTCGTAAAGAGAGCTGATGCTCGGTGAAACATTCACCGCCTTGCCAGCCAGGACCTTTTGAAGGTCGATCAAGTTGAACGCACCGACCCCCCCTTGCCCTACTACGTCGCTTGCTGAAAGGGCTGACACGTAGTTCTCGTCAGCCGCTAGTGAGGTCCCACCTGGACTGTAGGATCGGAAGAGGATCTCGTCATCCTTGTAGTCGGTAGGTTTGAGCAAAACTCGAACGCCATTTGCCAGAGTCCAGGCCGTGACGTTCAGCTCCTCGATGAATTCTTCAGCCACTATGTCAGCCGGAGTCGGCTCCTCGGCCACAAGCGGTTCGTCGGACACGGCATCCACATATGGTGCGATCTCCGTGTCCATGACTCCCGCCATCACCGACCGCAGCTGCTCGGCTGTCGGCGTTTGTAAATTCGGCTTGATCGGGGCATTGACCATTACCACACGATTACGCTCGGTAATCCATTCGGCGGCAAGGCGATTCACATCGCCGAGTTCGATAGTGGGCATTAAGGCCTGTGAAATCGCGAATTCGGTTTCGATGCCTGGAATCGGCTCACCCTCCAAGAACGCACGGATGTACTCAGACGCGTACGTGCGGGATTCCCGATTCTCTCGCTCAGCGTACGCCTGCTCCAGGCCACGAAGGTATTCGATCTTGTGGCGAGCCAGCTCAGTGGGTGTGAAACCGTGACGCGCCACTCGCTCACCTTCACGGAGTAACGCCTCCGTACCGATCGCAATTCCGTCTTCGTTCACACCGGCAAACAGCTGATACACCTCGGTCGCCCCGATAAACCGTCCCTGTCCTGAGAATGCGAAGAGGAAAGGAGCCTCGGCCTGCTGTGTCAATTCGAACAGCCGCGCATTCAGCATGGAGTTGTAAAGACCTTCTACTAGCATCTGACGGTACGCGCCCAGGGTGCTCTGGTCTCGGAGCGGCTGTTTGTGATACAGCCCCACGGTCGTGTTTGGCGCTTCGGCGTCAGCAGCGATGGCGAACAACATCTCTTCGTGGTCCGGCACATCGAACATCTCACGAGCTCTGGCATTGGCCGCAATCTCGAGCCCGGAAAAGTGCTGTTCAATCAACTCGACAATGCGGTCTTTGTCGAAATCACCCACGGCTACAATGGCCATTAGATCGGGCCGGTACCAATCGGCGTAGAACCTCCTCAACGATTCGTGCTCGAACGTTTCTACGCTCTCACGTGTTCCGATTGGCAGCCGCTCCGAATATCGTGAGTTGCTGAACAGGATCGGGAATTGTTCGTCGAGCATGCGAGCCTGCGCGCCTCGGCCGAGTCTCCACTCCTCTATGACTACACCACGTTCCTTCTCTACCTCAACCGAGTCGAGGACAATCATATGTGCCCAATCCTCAAGTACCTGGAATGCCGTCTCCACGACAGTTGCCGTGTCGGTGGGCACACGAAGCATGTATACGGTCTCATCGAAACTGGTATATGCGTTGGTATGCGCGCCGGTCTGCATGCCGACCGACTCCATGTAGTCGAAAAGCTCCTGCTTTTCGAAGTGTTCGGTGCCATTGAACGCCATGTGTTCCAGGAAGTGTGCCAGCCCCAGCTGATCTTGATCTTCGAGAACGGATCCGGCCTTCACGATCAAGCGTAGCTCAGCCCGGTTCTCAGGCCGCTGGTTGACCCGAACGTAGTACGTGAGACCGTTGTCCAGGGTTCCGACAGTAACCTGCGGATCGACGGGAAGGACCTGGTTCGGATCTAGTGCCTGCTGTTGAGCCACGATCGGCGACGACACCGTCAGAGAAACACATAGCGCTAGCGCAAAGACAAACCGGCAGCGGCGGTTCATTAGAACCTCCAGTAGATGTGGTTATACACGACAACCACATGATACGAGTATTCAGCGTAGAAAGATCCGCGGACCCTGAAAGTCCGCGGATTCATTCGCTTTTCCTCTTGAAACGGTGATCGATCAATCTGTAGCTGGTACGGCCTCCATCAACAACGCCAGCGCATTGCCCAATGCCTCTCCACCAGGTCCGGACCCTTTGTAGTGACCCAGGCGGACGACCACCATATCGTGTGAGGGAATGATAATCGTGTATTGACCGCCTGCGCCGGCCATGAAGTATGCGTCTTCCGGTACCGGAAACGAACCCAAACCGTTGATCCAGAAGAACGATCCGCCGTAGATGGGTCTCCCGTCGGCCTCCCATGCAGGAGCCACGGTACTCGCGTATTCCACCCAGCCTTCAGGCAGGATTCGCTCACCGTTCCACACACCGTCCTGCAAGTACAGCATGCCCAATCGCGCCCAGTTTCTGCCCGTGCCGAATTCATATCCCTGAAGCAGGAAGTTTCCGTAGGGATCGGTCTCGAGGTACATCTTACGAATACCGATCTTGTCGAACAGCGCTCGCTGAGGGTACGTGTGGTAGTTTTGCCCCAGTTCTTCCTCTACACCCTTTCTCACCAAATAGTTGGTTGCCACTGGGTCGGAGTTCCGATACCGCCCGACTGTGTTAGGGGGCCACTGAGCGGGCCTCGTAATGGCCCATTCGAACGAGTTCACAGCACCCGTATAGACGTAGTAGTGATCGGGATAACCGTTGGGGTAACCGAACTCGTAGTCGTAATCCGGATCTTGAGGTGCCACAAACCGCAATCCCGACGACATGCGCATGAGGTCGCCGATTCTGATTTCAGCTCTGGGATCATCAGGTGTCTCTTGCCACTCATCAACCGGGGCCGGTTCCCAGAGGTCGTAGACGCCCTGCAAAACCAACGTCCCCATCAGGGTGCCGGTGAGACTCTTGCCCATAGACCAGCTCTCGAGCTGCGTGTCTTTATCGATGCCTTCCCCGTAACGCTCGCCGATGATCTTGCCGTTATGTACCACCACAAACGATGCTGTCATGCTCTCCACAGGGTCAAACGCTGCATCCACGGCCTCAGCGACCTTAGCGGCGTCTATATGGGCGGGCATTGGTTCATCGGGTAAGACGTCACCCATGGGCCATGGCAAACTCATCGCATCTGGCAGGGCGCTCGTGACTTCGACGGGCGCGAAGGAAACGGAATCTGAACCGCGCGGCAACGTGACGCAGCCCTGGTCACCATAAAACTTCGCGGAGCGCGTAACTCCGGTATTCAGAGTGAGATGAACAATCTGGTTCTCGAAGTCGACTACCGTGTCCGTCACCAGAGCTCGTTCTTCCAGTTTCGACACGAAATACCCGACATTCTCTGCACCCTCGGCTACTTCCAAGCCGGTGATGAAGACAGCCGAACACAGAATCTTCGCGAAGCCGGACATGGCGAGCTCCATTGGATCGCCGGGAGGAGTTTCCCATTCGGTATCCAGCTCGAATTCGGTCGCCCGATCGATCAGCGCCTGAGTGGCTGAATCCGCATCGTCTGCAGTGTCGGAGGAACAAGCGCTGGCGAGGAACACCAGTGACAAGCCTAGTATGCAGCGAATTCTCAACATCGGTCAAACTCCTCCGGTTAGTAGCGGGAACTATCCTTACATCGATTGCAGAAGGCAGATTTATGGTGGCGTTGAATTATCATTTTCCCGCCAGATCCAATCTGTGATCTACATTCTGCATTCTTCAATGCCTCTGTCTATCCAATCATCGCTCGAATAACCACAAACACGACAGATGGTCCGAGCAAACAACCAAGGCCAGTGTAAAAGGTCGCAGTCATGGCTCCATATGGTACCAGTTTAGGATCGGTAGCCGCCAGGCCGCCCGCGACTCCGCTCGTTGTGCCCATCAGCCCGCCGTAAACCATCGCGGAGCGAGGATTGTTGAGTCCAATGTACCGTGCGACGAACGGAGTGCCGGTCATCACGAGCATCGACTTAACCAACCCGGCCGCAATACTGAGCGCAACTACCTCCGACGAAGCGCCGATGGCGGTGCCCGTCACAGGCCCCACAATGTAGGTCGCCGCGCCAGCGCCGATCGTCGTCATGCTCACGGCATCGGAATATCCGAAAGCGTACGCAACCACCGCTCCGATAACAAACGATCCCAGCACGCCTACAAAGAGCGATACAATCGCGCACGCCCCTGCCCTTCGCATTTCGTCCAGTTGCACACCGAACGCCGTAGCAATGATCGCGAAGTCTCGCAACATCGCCCCGCCGAGCAATCCGACCCCAGCCAGAATCTCAATGTCAGCGAGTCCCTGGTTACCTCCGGTCGTGACTCCGCCCACATAAGCCAGCAGCAATCCGAGCAGAATTGCGATCGCCGAGCCGTGAATTCGTCCTCTGGTGAGCCTGTTGGAGATGAAGTATGAGAGCCAGACGGTCAAACCAACGAACGCAAATGCAGTGATCAAGCCATTTCGGATCAACACCTGGGCAAGCAGATCGATGACCGTACTCATCGATCGCCCCTCACGGATTCCTCGTCGTGCCTCTCAATATTGCCAGCCCCGATCCTGCTTATCAGCGGTACCAATGCGCAGCTCACAACCACAGCCAGTGCTCCAGCCAGAAGCGCTGCGGGGCCGCCTTTCACTGCCGCGATAACGTTCTGCTTTGCCGCCATTGCCACGACAACGGGTATGTAAATCGAACTCCAAAAAATCACGCCCTGCTGCGACACTGGGTTCAACCGGTCCCGTTTCCGCAGGAAATCAGCAAGGAGAATCATCAGGAGCATTGCAATGCCAACACCCCCGACGTTGGCCTGAACTCCGATCAGTTTCCCGAGTAATTCGCCGACGAAAATGCCGGTGATCATGCAGCCGGCCAACAATGAAACTCCATATATGACCATTCAGTCAGTCTCCACGCCTGCGGTGAACAACTCGGCGACGGCAGGCTTTGTCACCTTGCCCATGGCGTTGCGAGGAAGTGATTCAACGACTTCCAAATCTTTCGGAATCTTGTACGGGGCCAGCAGATTACGGGCCCAATCTCGCAACTCACCGATGTCCAGTGCAGATTCTCCCGCCGGCTCAACTGCCACACACACTTTCTCGCCCCATTCGGGGTCGGGTGCTCCAACGACGGCGCACTCCAAAATTGCGGGATGGGTGCGCAGCACCTCTTCTATCTCCAGTGCTGACACCTTATAACCTCCGGTCTTGATGATGTCTACGCTGAGCCGACCCAAAATGCGATAACGCCCCTTCTCCTGCACGACGACGTCACCGGTCCGGAACCAGCCGTCGTGGAACGATGCTGCTGTCTCCCCGGGCCGGCGCCAATACTCGCGGAACACGTTCGGGCCGTCAATCAATAGCTCTCCGGGAGTACCTGGAGGTACCTCGTTTAGTTCATCGTCGACCACACGGGCACGAACACCAGGAAGCGGAAGTCCCACAGAGCCTGGGAACCGCTCACCGAGCAACGAATTAGACAGGCCCATGCCGATCTCAGTCATGCCGTAGCGTTCCAGCAAAACATGGCCCGTCATTTCTTGCCATCGCTCCAAGACTGACACCGGCAATGCGGCCGAACCCGATACCATGAGCCTGAGCTTCCCGCATGCTGCGGACATCTCCTTCCGCTCCGAGACTGAGGCCTTTTCCCATGCGGTTATCAGTCTTCGGTAGATCGTAGGCACCGCCATGAACAGCGTGAGTGGTCGGCTCTTGAGGTGGTGCCAAGTGTCCGCTGCATCAAAACCGGGCAGTATTTCACAGCACGCCCCGCTCCAGAGGGAACAAGACAGCACGTTTACAATGCCATGAACGTGATGCAGCGGCAGAACGAGCAGGATTCTGTCATCTCTCACCCACCCCCAGGCCTCGATGAGCGATAAAACCTGGGCCTGGATCTGGGCGTGAGTGGTGACGACTCCCTTTGGTTTTCCAGTAGTACCGCTCGTGTAAAGCATCATCGCACGGCGGGATTCGGAGACATCTGGGAGCGGTCCCGGTTCAGATCGTAGAAGATCGGACGTCAAAACCAACTTTATACCGCTCTGCTGGGCGACATCGGTCAGGCGATCCTCACAACTCGGATGGGCTACCACCAGCTTGGGATCGGAATCCTCTAGAACGTGGGCCAACTCCGCAGGCGGGTGCGACATTGCAAGTGGAACCGCCAGGCCGCCGGCTCTCCAGATACCCCATTGGACCGCTACATAGTCGAAACTGGGAGGAACTAGGAACGTGACTCTCTGCTCCAAGAGGTCGTCCGCACCGTCCAACAGAGCGGACGCTACCGCGGACGAGGTCTGCAGCAGATCGTTGTACGAATAGGTCCCGTTTGCGTCAACGATCGCGGTTCGACTAGGGTGCCTATCAGCTCGCTTTATCAAAGAGATTGTCATGAGATTGTCTACTACAGGGTCTCGACAGGTTCCGTGGCGCCGCCATTGCGTGCTGAGCGGTACAATCCCTCAATAACCCGCATGTTAGCTGACGCCTCTGAGAAGGGATATCGAACGGGCTCGCCTTTCAAGACACAGTCTGCAAAGTGTTCGACCATCTCGGTGTACTCATTGGCCCCGCTTACAGCATGTGATATGGGTGCCGCTCGCCCGTGGTACTCCTCGATCGTGACGTTTTCCGTTCCAGGAATGAACACCCGCGGCACTTCCAGGTGACCGTCAGTGCCCGCAATGTGCAGGCACTCCCTTCGCTCCATGGTGAGTGCGCTGTCAAACTGAGCCGTCACCCCGTTTTGGAAGCGAAGCATCCCCGCCATCTGCGCATCCACACCGCCGTCGGTCCACTGGGCGTATGCCTGCACTTCCAACGGCTCAGCACCAACCATGGTTCTAAAGACGTTCACGCAGTAGCACCCGACATCCATCAACGACCCGCCGCCCAACGCAGGGTCGAGTCTGATGTTGTTCGGTCTTGTCAGCTTGAAGGTGAACGCCGAGTAAAGCGATCGAACCTCTCCTATCACACCCAGATCCAGTAGGCCAAGTACCTTGCTGACGCGCGGATGGAAACGGTACATGAACGCCTCCATACAGCATACACCCGCTGCCTCTGCCGCGGCGTCCATTTGGATACACTCATCTGCGTTGAGAGCTAGTGGTTTCTCGCAGAGAACGTGCTTTCCGGCCTCCGCTGCCCGGATTGTCCATTCCAGGTGCATGCTGTTTGGTAGGGGGATGTAGACTGCATCGATTCGGTCGTCATCGAGCAATTCCTGATAGGATCCGTACCCATCCTGAATACCGTTGGCAGCGGCAAACTCCCGCGCCGCACTCTCTGCTCGACTCGCAACCGCTAGCACCTCTCCGTTTTCGGACTCGTGGATGGCCGGTATTACCGCCGCACGTCCGATGTTGGCTGTGCTGAGAATGCCCCAGCGTACTGTTCCCACTTCGCCCATGGGCTCGTCTCCATTGTCAAATCGCTGGATTGGACTGCGAGTAACCTATCGGCGGGACGTAGATGGGCAAGAAGGAAAGGGTTTCAACACGCCGTACAATTATCCACATCACAAAGTTATGGTTGCCTAGCCATGCCGTAGGGGCATCGTCCCGGCAAGAGACGCGATTCCTTTGTGGCACTTCGCAACTTCATCGCAGAAGACAACTCGAGTTTCGATCTCTTCGCTCGCAGATCACCGTACTTGATTTAGATACCCGCTCATCACGATGGCATAAGTCATTTCTTATCAACGTTTTTACAGCCTTGACCTCATGTAACACTTCATGCAAAGTAATTCCTGAAGTCTGGTACGAGGTTTGCACCTTTTGCTGTTGGTTCTGAACACGATAATAGCACACCCGGGGCGACCCGGGGCCGCAAAGCCAGGGATCTCCTTGAGATTGCCCAGCTACCGAAGGGAGGAATCGATGCACTCGCGCAAGACATGCACTGTCAGGTTGATGGCAGAGGTCGAACGTGCAAAGGATCTTGCCGACCACCTCGTAAAACACCCGTTCGACTTCACCGCCGCCACTCCGCTAATCGAAGCAGCTGAGGCCATCCGTAACTGTGCGCAGGCGCTGCGTCAGCGGGAACTCCGGAAGCTCGCCAATCGGCTGATTGCAGCGTCGAAGCTGGACTTCTCTACCCTCGACGGCGCTTGGGAGCTGAAGTCCACTGTTGCGCGGATTGTGGAGATTGCCGGGACCCTCAGGCAGTCGACCCCCCCGAAGGATGCGGCTGGCGAGGACGATCACCTTACTCTCTTGTACGGAACTCGGCGGATCGAACTGTAGCATTTTTCCGTAATCCGGCGGATTGCCACCGTACTTTGGGCAGGGGTCCTTTTCCCGCCCCGCGCTGCTGCTGAGCAAACCGTGTTGCCAGCCATAAGTTCTTGTTACATAGCAACTTACGATTACTTCACCGAGGCGACAGAATGCTCGGGCTGGCATGAGCATTGCGCTAAAGTTTTTTGGTTCTGAACCCGATAATAGCACACCTGGGGAAACCCAGGTCCGCAGAGCCAGGGGTCTCAAGGAGACGGCCCAGCTACCGAAGGGAGGAACGCCATGCTTTCCAGCAATGATCTGCGAGCCGAGCTCTTGGCGGCGGCTAGGAATGCGAGCGAAAACGCCACATATCTCGTGGGCTTTCCCGAAGATGTCGCAGCGAAAGCTCAGCTCCTGGCGACAGCAATCACCATCCGAACGATCTCTGGAGAGCTTGGTTTGATCGAAATAGCAGATCTAGGCGAATTTGTGGTCGCGAGCGCAAAACGAGACCTCACGCCGGCTTTGGCAGTTTCGAATGTGAACAGAGCGATATCGCGGATCGTCGAGATCGTAGGCGCCTTGGGGCAAGATAGGTTTTTGGCGTCCCGGAAGGCATCGTAGCCAGCAACCACTCCCGCTTGGACCCGATGAACTCACCGATGGACACATATTTGGTAAACTTGTAGTACCATACATGATGCGAAAGACTTTGGCATTGCCAGCGCTCCTGGCTGTTTTAGTCACCTCATGTGCGACACTTCAGCAAATCGCCGCTCTAAGATCTGTCGACTTTCAGCTGGACCACGTTGCGAACGTGAGGGTCGCCGGAATTGACGCGTCGAGCATTTCCTCGTACTCCGACCTGAGTATTATGGACGCCGCCCGCGTCGGCGCTGCGATCGCGCGGCGAGAGCTGCCCCTGGTGTTCGATCTGCATGTGAGTGCAGAGAATCCGGAGGAGAACCCAGTTACTGCGCGGCTTTTGCGCATGCAGTGGACCCTACTGCTCGACGACACCGAGACCATTTCAGGCCTAATAGAGCAAGAATTGGAGCTCCCGCCCGGACAACCGCGAGACATCCCCGTCGGTATTTCGCTGGACCTGTTCGATTTCTTCGAACGAAGCGGGCCTGACCTGTTCAACCTTGCGCTCAACCTCATGGGGGTCGGTAACGAACCAAGCCGAGTGGCGTTACGGGCGATGCCCACCGTGAATACTGCGCTGGGTCCGATCTCCTACCCGCAACCGATCACCATCGTGGACCGGAGGGTTGGGGGGCGGTAGGACGGACGCAGAGCATTCCCTTTCCTACCTGTGGCAGCCCACCGCGTTTTCATGGCCCGAATGCAGCACAAAAGTCGCCACGTAGTCACCTTGAGGAATCGGTTCAGTCGTTTCCGGGTATGGATCGAGCTGCTGCAGTTCCAAAGTGAAATCTCCCATCGCTAGCGTCTTGGGATCGAGGGTTGTGTGAAGCGTGTCGCGCAAGAAGTACTTGTATGGCCGTCCGATTCTGACGAGAACTGCACCGTCGCCCTCCCACGCGCATAGAATCAGTGAGTTGCTTGGACACCGGGAGTCTTCAGTCACTTGTGAGAGATGCACTTGCAGACCCGCACCATTGAGAATCGCACGATCACCGACTCTTAGGGTAAAAGGCTGATCTAGATCTGAGGCGATGGTTCCGCCGACGCAATCTGTGGGTTCATGCGTTGCGGAACATCCGATTACGCACGAAGCCAGTAGTATCAAGGTGAAACGCATGGAGCAGCCCTCGGCACTTAGGTGATTCTCACAAGAATACCTTGCCCCGGCGTCCGTAGTCACAGATGCGCGACCTTGTGTATATGTAGGATTGGTATCGTGACCCAAAAAGAATGACTCTTGGGGAGATCGCCTACATCTCAATGTTTCCGCGCGGATCGCGGTCCGATCTGGAAACGCTGTTGCCCCCCCGCCCTCCGAACTGCACGAAGAGCCCCGTTCGACCGTCCCGCACCGCTGTTTCAAGTCTCTTCCGTGCCGCACGTTTCAACAGAGTTCTGAATCCAGGTATGAGGCAGGCAAAACCCACGATATCCGTGAGAAATCCAGGCGTCATCAGCAACGCTGCCGCTATTAGGATGAGCACACCGTCTATCAAAGCGCTCGCCGGCAAACCTCCGCGTGCCAGTTCATCTTGGACATCACGCAGCACTCCCAATCCTTGCGCACGCGCCAAGGTTGCCCCGAGCGCTCCGGTGACCACGATAACGGCGAGTGTGGGAAGAATCCCTATTACACCACCGAGCCTGATGAGAAGGATCAGCTCGATGGCTGGGACCACGATGAAGAGTAGCAGCAGCTTTGCCATGGCGCTCATTTATCTCTCACCACCGCTTCCGCCTCGATTTCTACTAGGTTCTGCTCTCCTACTAGCGGTGCCTGGACAAGCGTGTTCACCGGCCTGATCTCGCCGAATCGAGCTCCGTGCGCTCTCGCAACAGGCTCCCAATAGGAGATATCGCGAACGAACACACGAGTCCGCACGACGTCTGCTAAGCGGCCGCCGAGCGACATGATCGCGCCCTCGATTTTGTCGATTACGAAGTGGGTCTGCGCCGCAGGATCGGACCCTCCGATGGTGCGATCGCCATGCGTTGCGGTGGTTCCCGAAACGGATATTTGATCGCCCGTGCGCACTGCCCTGCAATATCCGGCAAGATCTTCCCATGGAGTACCGCTTTGAACTCGGAGTCGGCCATCTGCGGTCTCTATCAGTTCGTGTGGAGGAGGCAGCGAATCGATGTGGTGACTCAAGTCTCCTGTTGCTGTGAGAAACGGCGGCTTTCGGTACTCATCCCCACAATCCCCTGGTAACGGCGTCAGGTTCGCCAGTGCTTCGTCTATCTCCGACCGAGTTGTGGTATCGAGTTCGAAGTCGAACATCCGCAGATTTTCCAAGATGTGCTCGGCCCTTCCAAGCCTCGCACCGATGATCACGCCCCCTACAGCTGGTTGTTCGAGGATTACTCGGCAAGCCACGTTTGCCATTGATACATTTTGTCTGCGTGCCACTTGGTCCATCTTGCGCAGAAGA
>JBDHHK010000079.1:0-32922 GCA_039589395.1 Gemmatimonadota bacterium | reverse complement strand
AATCGACTGCTCGTCAGGGTCGCCGCAAGCAGTAGACAGTAGCGCGACGGATGCCGCCGTGAAGAACATGCTCGCGCATGATGAGTCGAGTCTTTTCCGCATTCTTGGTGCCCTCACGACGCCAGTCTCATGTTGTCCGGATCCCACCTGACAATCGTCTCTTGCGCCAGGCAATCGTTGCAGATCAACGCAGGGGCTGCGGCTCTGAAGCCGAACACGGAGTCTTCGATCACCGACGTACCATCACGTACTCCCGCGAAGAAGTTGTTGAAATGATCCACGTGCGCTCCCCAATACCCTTCCTCCGCCTTGTACACACTCTCGCTCGGAGGCAACATCTGTTTGCGTTCGCCAAACCGTGCCTTCTGCTCGTCCTCCTTCGCTTGTGCAAAAGGATCCTGGTTAGGGTCGTTCTTTTTGTTGAGCCGCACCGTAACTTCGGTCCAAGTGATATCCATGGACCCTTCACTACCGACGAGGCGCAGGAACGTGCTCCCTGAGGTTCCATCGACAAAGTTGCAGCGTAGAGAGAGGTTGAACGGCGGGTGGTTCTCAGTTTGGGGATAGTCAAACATTCCCAAGACGACGTCGGGGGCGTCTCTGCCGTCTCTCCAGAACCGCAAGCCTCCCGTAGCCTGGATCTTGTTTGGGCCGTTGGAGCCCACGATCGAGTGGAGACTGGAGAACAGGTGCACGAACAAGTCACCGGATACGCCTGTGCCATAGTCGTAGTAGTTGCGCCACCTGAAGAACCTGATCGGATCAAACGGGTACCGCGGTGCGTCACCTAGAAAGGTGTCCCAATCAACCGTTTCTGGTGATGCGTCTTCAGGAATCTCGTATTGCCATGCGCCATTGGGTGAGTTTCTGGCCCAGAACCCTTCGGCGAAATTGAGTTCGCCTATCACGCCCTGTTCATACAGCTCCTGCGCTTTCTCATTACCAAGTGAGCTCATGCCTTGGCTTCCAACTTCCAACGTCTGCCCGGTCTCGTTCTGAACACGAATCAGTTCCGGTCCATCGTCCAGGTTGTGAACCATCGGCTTTTCCACGTAGACCGCTTTCCCTGCGCGCATGGCGTCGATCGAGATCTTCTTGTGCCAGTGATCGGGAACCGCAACTATCACAGCATCCACATCGTCGCGAGCGAGGATCTCGCGGTAGTCTCGCGTGGTGATAATCGGATCCTCTTCGCCCCATTCTTCCTGAGCCTTCGTGAGTCGCCCATCATAGAGATCACACGCGGCCAACAGCTTTACTCCCTCAATACTGATCGCGGTGTTGACGTCAATGGTGCCCATGCCGCCGGCGCCGATCAAAGCCAGCTGAATTTGGTCGTTGGGAGAATACCGAGCGCGAGACTTTTGCCGCCTCAGGGTTCGGGTTGCTGTGATTGAAAGAGTGGAAGGAACAACAGCAGCCACGTACGAGCTGGCGGCGATCTTGGAAAGAAAGGATCTACGCGATTCGGCCTTCTTCATTTGCCGCTCCTTGAATGTGAAACGAAAGCTCTTGGACGGATGTCCTAGTGGACTGAGCAGGAGATGCACGGATCGTACGAGCGAACCAGCATCGAGCAGAGTAACTCGAGGTCTTCGTCTGTCGTGGTTTCAGAGACGAACGAGGGTACCAATTCGTCCAGGTCGTGCTGAATGTTCGCGTGATTCTGAGTCGTTGGGATAACGCAATCGGCCTTGGTGACCCGTCCATCCGCATCGTATTCATAGCTATGGTAGAGTATTCCTCTGGGTGCCTCGACTACACCCACACCAACACCTGCCCGAGGTACAACATCAGCACGTGCCGGGCCGTGGTCTCCGAAACCCGTGAGCTCGTCAATGAGGTCAATCGCCTCCAACGTCGCGTGGACACATTCGACGACACGTGCGACATTGTTTTTAAATGGGTTGTGACAAACCGGCTCCAAACCCAACGCTGCCGCAATTGCGCTCGCTTCGGTTCGCAGATGTTCGTAGTTGTTGTTGAATCGAGCAAGCGCGCCGACAGCAAATGACTCTCTAGAGAGCTTGCACCACTTGGAGGTCCCGCGTCCAACAACATACTCGTTGGTCATCTGCAAATACTCGGCCGCGGGACGAACCACACCGTCCGTGGAGACCATCTCTCTGCCTATGAAGGCATAGTCGTCGTCACCTTTGATTGATACAAACTCGGTCTCGCGCACGAAGTCGGGTATCTCAAACGTTGAAAACACCTCGACCACGGTCTTCAGATCTTCCACGGAGCGTACCAGCTCGTCGCCCATCCCGAGCATCTTGTCTTTGTCTGGCACCATGGACACACCACCGACACAAAACGCTACAGGGTGCGTCGTTCTTCCAGCCACCAGATCACACAGGCGGTTCGCAATACTTTTGAGCCGCTTGGCGAGTTCGACCAATTCCGGATGTGTGGCAATCAGCGGGATCACACTGGGTAGGCGAAGGAAGTCGGGCGCTGCCAGGAAAAATAGGTGCAACACGTGACTTTGGAGCGTTTCGCCGTGCTTGGCCAGCAACCTGAGCTTTGTTGCCTGGTCTGGTATGGTGATGCCGAACGCGTCCTCCGTTGCTTCTAGACTGGTCAGGCAGTGCGCAATGGAACAGATGCCACAGATCCGCGAACTCAGCAATGGCGATGCCGTGTAGTGCTTACCCTTCAACATTACCTCGAAGAACCGGGGTGTCTCCACAACCTCCCAGTTCGCTTCTTTGAGCTTGCCATCTCTCACACGAACCTTGATGTTGCCGTGCCCCTCTACACGGGCGATGTGATGCAGATCGACGTCCAGGTTGACTTTCATCTCACACCCTCGAATCCGCCAAAGAACTCAAATCGCTCAAAGATCTCACGATCCCCGAAACCCCGCTCTTTCGCGATGGCCAAGAATGACTCGATATTCGCATCCTCGGCTGGGCCGCGGCAGCCCCAGCAGCCCAGCCCACCCGCCGGACACGGAGCGTTGCATCCTCCCCGCGTAATCGGCCCGAGGCACAACTGCCCAGTAGTCTCACACCCTACCTCGGTACAGTCGAGGTCGCACACACAAACGGTGTATCGCTGTTTGCACTCCAAACAGACCGGGTATGCCGGAAAATGAAAGGGCACATCCCACACCAAGTGTTGCACGATGCGCTCGACCTCCTCCTTGTTCACCGGGCAGCCCGGGATCTTCAGATCGACCTTCACCACTTCGTGGACCGCGCGTGCGGGTAGTGTCTCCTTTGTGCGTGAGCCGTAGACCTCACGATTGGCATCGTTTGAATCGAACGCGTTCTTCAGCTTGTTCACCCCTCCGAACGTGGCGCAGGCCCCGAGCGCGACCAGAGTTGTGGCCCTCTCGCGAATTTTCAGTAGACGCTCGATTTCATCGCTGCGGGTAATTGAGCCCTCGATAAATGCGATGTCGTATTCATCGCTGCGGTCGGAGGAAATCTCGCGGAAGTCAACGATCTCGATGGATCCGAGAAACTCGACGAGAGTCTCCTCTTTGTTGGCAAACTGTAGCTCACATCCCTCGCAGGACGTGAAGTCGAATACGGCGACCCGTGGTCTCTTTGGTTCGATGCCTAGATACTTCATGGTGACTAGATCGCTTCCTTGAGGTTCATCACGGACCAATAGTCGAACACCGGCCCGGAAACACAGGTGTATGTCGAACCGACGTTGCATCGGCAACATTTACCCATTCCACAGTGCATCCTCCGCTCGAGAGACACGAACATACGTTGCATCGGCATGCCGTGTTCACTCAGCCAATTGCAGACGTATTTGAACATCACCGGTGGACCGCACACGATGGCGAACGTGTCACGCGATACGTCGCCGACGCTGGGCAACAAATCGGTAATTCTTCCGACCGGGCCTCGCCACGATTCGTCAGCGCGGTCGACAATTATTGAAAGTTCTACTCCGTCGACCCGTCGCCACTGCTCGTATTGATAATCGAAGAGAAGGTTGCTCGGATTCGCTGTGCCGTAGAGGATGTGCACGTTTTCATAATCCGCACGATTCTCAGTAACACTGAAGATCGCTGATCGTAGCGGCGCTAATCCCAAGCCACCGGCGATCAGCAGCACATTGTTCCCCTTCATTCGTTCGAGAGGAAAGTGAGTGCCGAAAGGGCCGCGAATACCGACGAGAGATCCTGGACGGGCTTTGTGCAGCACTCCGGTCACCAAACCGGCTCTTCTGATGCAGAGTTCGAGCATTCCCCTCTGAGTAGTGGATCCCGAAATCGATATGGGTATCTCACCGTAACCGGGGACCTCCACCATCGCGAACTGTCCGGGCAGAAAAGTGAACCGATCCCGTTCGCTTTGTCTCACGATTCGGATGTGGAACAACTTCTCCATCTCGGTGAGTTTGGTGATGTTGGTGATCTCGGATTTGAAGGTCCTGTCTACATGTTGGAGGCGATCCCTGCGCCGGAAGTTCAGCGGCTCTTTGACTTCAGCTTCAAGGTTCACATCATAGGGATGAAACAGGCCGGTCATCGCACGCCCTCCTCCTGCAAATCCTTGATGACGGCCGGGGGATTTATGCCGGCGAGGCAAACGTTACCGCAACGGTTGCAGCCGACACATTTCGGCTGCTCGAACGCTTCAGCAAAACCGCGATGCTGGTGGTAGTACCGATACTTCAACCTCGTGTCGCGCCCGGGACGAAAGTTGTGCCCTCCGGCCACCCGCGCAAAATCAATGAAGTTGCATGAATGGAGCTGCTTGACTCGAGTGGCCGATGTCCCATCCATTGACAGGCACTCTGTCACACCGTAGCAGTAGCATGTCGGACAGACCATTGCACAACTACCACAGCTCAGACATTTATCTCCCCAATGGGTCCATACATCTGACTCGAATTCGATATCCAGCAAGTTGGACAGGTTGTTCGCATCGATCGCCGTTTTGAAGCCATCAGCGATACGTTTACGCACTTCCAGGTAGTCCTGCGTGTCGGCATCGGTGATCTCACGTGTATCGACTTGCTGAAGGGCCGTGAACGCGGTATCCGAGCCAACTGCCACGAAATAACGGTCGCCTAAATCGGTCATGAACAGATCGAACCCGTGTGTCACTGTGTCGGTGCCGAGCGAACGACAGAAACCTGTTTCACAGGGATCGTGATCGACACCAACGATGAACGTGTTCTCACGACGGGAGACGTAGTACGGACTGGGAAACAGCCCATGTACGAATACTTTGTCTAGCTTCAGAAGCGCGTTGATGTCACATGCATGCAGCCCAACGATGGCCCTCGGCTGCAAGCGATACCTTATTTCCTGGTCCCATTCGTTGTCTTCGAACTGGTATTCGGAAAGCGTCTCCTTGTACGGCAAGAAGTACGTCTTTGCCGAATACTCAGTGGTTTCGTACTCCAAGTCGATTTCAGCTACGCTCGCCACCGGCAGGTATTGGTGCACGTCCCTACCGTCTTTGTCGGTGTTGATCTTCTTGGGCCCAATGACCTCACCGGCCTGAAGCATGTTTTCGACGAGGCGTTTCCAATCGTCCTTCGGCAAGATCCTAAACAGCATATACCCTCCCTTGACCAGCCCGGCGCATCCGTACAATCACGATAGCTAAAGCTACCATCACATGACCTGTTCGCTGGTATCAATTCGATAGCTTCAGCTCACCGATACAACCACCCCGCCCCGGTATTGAACAGAACCACCCGGTCACCTTTCATTATTTGACCGTCGTCGACGAGCTTCTCGAGCGCGGTGAGTGTTGCACCTCCTTCAGGAGAGGCATCAATGGAGGCAGTCTGTGCGATTCTCTCCGCGCACGTGGTCGCAGCTTCATCACTGACGGCTACGGCAGTTCCCTGGGTTTCCGCGAGCGCCCGCAGGCATAGGCTCCCGCCAAGCGGTGCAGGTACTCTCAGCCCCCAGGCAACCGTGTCCGCGTTCTCCCAGGGCTCGGTCTTCGTTGCTCCTTCATTGAATGCCTTCACCACTGGTGCGCAACCTTCGGACTGCACGCTGTAGAGACGCGGCAGATCGTCACTCACCCACCCTGCTTCACGCAGCTCCTTGAAAACCTTCCACATTCCAATGAGGCCCGTGCCACCACCTGTAGGGTAGATGAGCGCATCCGGGAAATGCCATCCCATCGCCTCGGCTACCTCGAGCCCCATTGTCTTCTTACCTTCGATTCGGTAAGGCTCCCTCAGCGTTGACACGTCGAAGGCCTCGCGCTCGGCGGCATATGCGCGCGCGACTTTGCCACAGTCACCAATGTGTCCATCAATCAGCTCCAGATCGGCACCGAATGTCTCGATCTGTGTCAGAATGGTCTTTGGGGTCCATCGAGGCGCGAATACCCTCACGCTGATACCTGCACGCCCGCCATACGCGCTGAGCGCCACTCCTGCGTTCCCGGCAGTGGGTGTGGAAAACGCTTTTGCACCGGCGGCGGCTGCACGGGTGACTGCTGCGGACATCCCGCGCGCTTTGAAAGAACCGGTGGCGTTCAATGCCTCGTCCTTGATCCATAGAGTATCGAGCCCGTAGGCACCAGCGAACTCGGGCACTGATATCATCGGAGTCGCACCTTCGCCGAGCGATACCGGCGACTCTCCATCGGCCAGCGGCATCCAATCGTGGTATCGCCACATCGACCATTGCCGACCACCGTAACTCTGCTTGGCGCTGGGATCGGGATAACGTTCGTAGCGCACCAACCACGGGGCGCCGCAATCGGGACAAACGGTCGGCAGGCCGGCTGCGTCAGCAGTCGCCGGACACTCTGAGCATTCTAAGGACCAGTGAAAACTCGTCATATTGAGGTGTTCTTCCTTCAAATGGTAAGAAGGTCATCGCCGGCATCGCACCGGGCACGGTTGTTTTGATATCAAGCTAGGGAGGTGGAATCAGTTTGTCACTCACCAAAACAGGTGAGTTTACAGGAAGACGCAACTGCCGAGAACTGCACCGTCGGACCGGATTGCCACATACCCGCCAACGGGATAATGTTCTACCGCTCGGTTGTTCGGTCACACATCTCTATGGGGAGGTTGGAGTTATGCCGTTCAAGGGAAGGTTGGTCACTCTCATCGAGGAAAATGCCGACGAACTAACCAAGAAGTGGCTAGAAGTTGTTCGTACTCATCCGGATATGCCAACCTACAGAAGCTACGACGAAACCAAGCTCTATGAACGCGCATTCAGCGTGTATAGCCAACTCAGCAAATGGCTGTCCGAAGAGACGACTAAAGAGGAAATCAAGGACATCTACTTCGCGCTGGGAAAACAACGCAAGGAAGAGGGTTTCAAGCTCTCCGAACTCCTGTTGGCACTGATCATCACGCGACGAATTCTATGGTTGAAGATTCCCAAAGGCGACCTACTAGAGACCATAACTGACCTCCACGCCGGCATGCGCCTGAGCAACAACACCATCCTGTTCTTTGACAGAGCAATGTTCTACGCCGCACAAGGGTACGAAGTTTGAGGAACCGCCGACGCGGCGCATTTGCAGCAAACAACTTGTAGCCGGGCAAAGTGGTCTTCGCATCACAACGGAGGTGGCAGATATGCTGCTCTCGCGAAAGCTGATCGCACTGATCGAGACGAATGCCGAAGAGTTGACGACGAAGTGGATGGAGATTGTCCGAACACACCCTGATACTCCAACCTACCATACCCACGACCCAGAACAGTTGCACGAGCGGGCGTATAGTGTCTACAGCCAGCTCGGCAAGTGGCTTTCGGACGCCACAACCAAAGATGAAATCCAGGAGATCTACTCAACCCTCGGGCGGCATCGAAGAGAAGAAGGGTTCACACTCTCCGAGGTCCTTCAGGCCTTGACCATCACAAGACGAGTTCTCTGGCTGAAGATAGAGTCCGACGGCCTCTTGGACAGCGCGCTGGACATGAGCCTCGCAATGCACCTCAGCAACCGAACCGTACTGTTTTTTGATCGCGCAATGTTCTACACAGCCAGAGGCTATGAGTCTTGAGGGAGTTCCGGTTTGGCTACCTAGAGGCCATGCCATCTTTCTTCACACACTTTAGTACCGTTGCGCACGGCTAGACTACGGATATTGAAGGAGGAACGCATGCAGGACGCCGAACCAGGTAGAAAGCTTGGCGAGTTATTAAAGAAAGCCATTGAAGACTGCGAGCTGACTCACTCCGAACATCAACAGATTGTGGCGTTGGCGCACTCCGACCACGTGATTGACGCGCAGGAACAACAGCTACTATCTCAGCTGCAGAAGATGATTGCCAACGGTACAATCAAGAAGGTTCGAGACTAAACTCCTCACCAATCCGCGCGCGGCGCCTTGATGTTTGGGATAGCTGTGCGCATCCATTCCTCTGTTGCGTTCGCGTGGCATCCCGTTTGCGTGCCGTACTCACCACTGCACGATATGGGACCGTTGGCTTCCACCTTGAAATTGTGCATGCGTTCCACCGACCCACTCTCGGCGACTCGATACCCCGCCATGTGACAGTCGATACAGCGGAGCATTCCTGAGTGCAGATGATCAGCCATGGTCGGCACCAAGATCCCGTGGAATTCGTTGTGACAATACTGACACTGAGCGTTCATCTGGCTAGGATCCGACCTGTCGATGAAAGTGTAGCTCGCCGGGTCGCTACGGTCGGACCCGGGGAGGAGGTTTATCACCAACGATTCCTGGAGGCTGTCGGCCAACCCAACCGGATGACATGCGCCACAGGTCACTCCCTGCCATGTGCCTTTCGGAATTGGCGCGGCAGCCGCCGAATCTCTAGTCGCCCCCGTAGTGGTAGGAGCATGGCACCACGCGCAAGCGGTGTTGACTCGATCTTCGTGACTCTGTGATCGAGCGTGTACACTCGATAGCCAGCCCTTACCTGTGACCTCTGGTTCACCTGACGAAATCGCTACTCCCACTGCACGCCGGTGAACGGCACTGCCTTCATCGTGACAGTTTGCACAGCGCTCGGCTTCTGCGTATCGGTAGTGTTCCGGCTCTAGACTCGCGAGCGAAAAACCAGTTTGGCCCTGCTGAGTCGATCCCGTCAAAACCGCAATCAAGGCGAGCAACGACACGCTCAAAGCAACGACTTTACCCATTGTCTCCTCCAGGAATGCGAGCCTCTATCCAGCTCTCAGCCTGCTCAACCGCCTGCGCAAACTGACTGTCCGCACACATGACGTCGGCATATGATTCCACCGCCCTATCCAAATCGTTGGCCGTCCAAACAGAGATGCCGTCAATCGTTTCCAGCTCATCAACGGATCCCGAATCATTGAAATCGACAACAACCAGAGGGCGACCGGCGAAGTCGCGCACCCCCAGAAGCATTTCCGCCGAGATTACCGGTTCTGAGTGGTCGATGCCGAAGAACACAAAATCGGCATCCGCAATCGCCTCGATGACGGCACGCTCAGAATAGGAGTGTACCCTCAAACGTCTGCCACTGCCAACGGCATTTCGTAACAACTTCATCTGACCGTGATGATCGCGATATACCAAGGTCATTTGGCGCTGTGACACCCTGAAGCGTTCCGAGAGTGTATACAGGACCGAGCGAGACGTTGCGGAGCCTCCGATTACGACATGTCGGCATCGCTCGAGATCGGCGCCGCTGAGATCATGGACGCGCGACAGCGCCGCGGCACAGAAACCACGACTGAACCTGCTCCAGGGCGTCTTCTCACGCACTTCCTCTGCCAAGGCTACTGCACTATCAACCAGGCCCATTACCCTCGCACCTGCGGTCCCAACGCGCTCCCCCATCCGACAGGAAGTCTGCAGCTGGGAGACAACGTCGGTATCACCCGGCAAGGCACTGTTCAGGCCGCAGGCAGTTCGCATCAGATGATGCCAACCCTCAGCACCAAAGAGGACGTTGACCTTTAGGCCTTCAGGTTCAGCACCGTAGAGATGCTGTCGTATTTCCGCCACGGGCCACTCATGATCCGCCAAACCCTCAGCTTCCGAGTGCCAGCCGTAAAACTCGATTCTCTGACAGGTACTCCACACGAACGCTTCTTCGACAGGCGTTTCCTCCCGCACCCAATCCAAGAACGCACGAAGTTCCTTCCTCGTCTTCTTGACCTCGCAGAACACACCCGGCGGACTGTGTACCACATCGGGACCATGTTGCGCGCGGACTTTGCCTGCAACCGATGCGCCGATCATGACGAGCGACCCAGGTGTCAGATCGACATCCTCAGAAGTATGCTTCGGCGCCAGCAATGGAGCAGTTCCCGCCGTCCCGAGAACCACAGACCTTGGGCCGCGAACAGCAAGATTCTTCACCGCGGTCATAAATGGTCCATACGTGTCCAGTGCTGGGCTTACAAAGAGTTTCCCACCATTCTCAAAAAAGTCTTGCGGGCACAGTTCCGTTAGCTGTTCGGCTGACTCCCAGCAATCGGAGGGCAAGGTCATGGGCACCAGGACGATCCTCTTCTCACCGGCATGCGTTAATGTTTGCAGTCGATCGAGAAGATCTTCTCGTGGCGTTTGCTCCCGTGGCCCATCGTGTCTATACACGATGGACGCGCGTTCGGCAGGCCAGCCCAGCCTTTCCAACACCAATGCCGTAGTATGGGCCAAATACTCCCCGTAGTTGCTGTCACCTTCGTCGCCAGCGTCCTCGCGTGCCTGTGCCCAAAAAAGCAGTTGTGTCTCGCCAGGAAGGAGTTCCAAACTGGATGTGTACGATGCAATCAACCGAGCCTGCGCGTTCACGTATCCCCCGTCATTGTGCCAGAGAGCACGCGTGGCAAGATCACAAGGATCACGAAGTTCAGCGATTACTCGGTACACCTCGCGGAGGATGGTGCCGCTGGTAGCAAAAGAGAATTGTGGGTACATCGGGACAACCACGAGTTCCTCAACGTCGCTGTCGATTTTGTTTATCGACTGCTCGATCGTCGGACCACCGTAGCGCAACCCATGCAGCACCTGCCACCCAGCGGGTAGCTGACAAGCCACTGCATACGCTTGAGCCCCCAGGACAACGCCCATGGCAGACGCTACCGAGTGGTCTTCGCTCCCAAGAGATGCCAGCAGCAGCGCACTCTGGCGCCTGGATCTTGCTCCGTTAGACATTCCGGTTGAAAGTCAGGTCGGCCCGGACTGGCCGGCCTGTTTCCGTTCCTGGTCCAACATCCCAACAATACGATCACGGGTGCGTCTTGCTGAGGCAGGATCACGTCCGTCGGTGAACACTGCAATCGTCACATCAGGTTCGCTCTTGTGCAGTGCTCCGAAGATCACCTGCGATCGGTCCGCAGAGGAAGCATCACACACCAACATACGCTTCTCGGCAGCTGTCTCCACGATCTTGGCGTTGAGCGACTGGTCGTCTGTTGCGACAACGACCAAAAAGGCACCCTCGAGATGTTCGTCACAATAAACACCCTGGATCCAGTTGACCTGACGTGAGTCGTGCAGTACGACAAGAGCAGCCGAGAGAACCGGTGACACGACTGTCACCTCTGCCCCGGCGGCCAAGAGGTTGGCCACCTTTCGCGCACCTACTGCCCCGCCTCCAATGACGAGGCATTTCCTGCTCCTGACATCGAGCCCAACAGGAAGAAACCGCAGCGTATCCTCCGCTTCAGTTCCTCGCCTAGTGACCGGCAGCCAAGATGCCGCTGGCGGCGAGCACCAAGATCACGACCTCGGCAATAGCCATGATCGCATAGGCAGTTTGCTTTTTCTTCAGCAACGTGGGGATTATCCCAGCGTAACACACAATTGTAACACCGGAAAGAAGGGCAATCCCCAGGAAGTTGGCATAGTCTCCCTTATCGATGACCGCCATCCAGCCCCATCCCGTCACTCCATGATCCCGATGCAGGAAATTGTGATTGACGGCTTCCACGTACTCGTGGACAGGCATCACCCAGTAGTTGGGCAACTCCTCAATCGGTACCGCCGGCGCCAAAATGCCGAGTAGGTAGAGGGCGAAGGTCACAAAAAGGATCGCTAACCCCGCATACATACCGATTTCCAGGATCTTCGCGTAGAGGAGTTGCTCCTCGTTTGCTTCAGGGGTTCTCACGTCTTCAGTCATTTCTATGCTCCCCCATAGCCTAGAATAAGAACGGGAGGTTGAGTCCCTTCGTGATCGCCTTGGCACCAGCGAACAGAAGGAGACCAATCACTAGCCAGCGGACGAAGCTCGGTTTCGCAACCCTCAGTATTCGTACACCAATGAATGAACCGAGCATGATTCCGATTAGCGACGGAATCACCATCATCGGGATCACACAGCCCTGGTTTAGATACACCCAGGCCGCCGAGGTGTCGGTTATCGAAAGGAGGAACTTGCTGGTCGCGACGCTGATTTTGAGCGGCGCTCCCATCACCAGATTCAGAACCGGCACGTTTGCCCAACCCGCTCCCAAACCGAACATGCCCGCCATGAGTCCGATGAAGATGAACAGAAACAGGCCAATGGGGGTACGGTGAATCTTCCAGTCGACGTTCTTCCCAAGGCTGGCTTCTGTGTACACACCGTAGATGCCAAGCGCAGAGGAGAGCTTGTCCGCAACGGGCACATCTGGGAACTCAGACTTCTTAGCCGCAATCATCAGTGCAACGATACCCAAGATGGTTGCGCCTAAGGCAGTCTGAACGACGTTTGTAGGCAGTGCCAACCCAACCATGGCACCAATGATGGCACAAGTCGAAGCGATGAGAGCAACCGGCATCGCAAGCCGCAAGCTCGCCAGGTTCATCTTCAGAAACCCTGGCCCCGCCGCCAGAGCACCGCTCAACGCCACCAGCAGACCTGCACCACGAACGAAGTCCAGGTGAAATGGGAAAAAACCGCTCACGATCGGAACAAAGAGGACCCCTCCTCCGACTCCGCCCAACGCAGCCAAAATTCCCATTACGAAAGTCAGTATCAACAAGATCAGCGGCCACGCCCACCATGCCAGTTGATCTCCGCCAGTCATCACCCCCGCTTCCTGCACAGCATGTAGAAGCGTTGGCTGAAGTGCCAAAGCCATAGTGACAACTGCGGCTACGCGGGTAAACATCGAAAGTCTGCGTACTCGCATCGTGTATTCTTTCATAAAGAAAGTGTTGTTCGTCCGTGCACGGCTGCCTCTGCCATCTAGCCTGCTTTGTAATTCCTGGCCGCGTTGACCACCGCGGGAGCCCAGCTCTCAGTCCCGAGAGCATGCACGTGCGTGTAGGAGGCTAGCACGTTGTACCGGCACATGCCATCGTGTTTGCCGTCGAACCCGTACCCGCGACCTACATCAAACGCAAAACTCACTTCTTCAGCGCGGTATGACTCTATGCGTGTGTAATGAAACTCGTGTCCTCGTAGAGCCACTCCCGCTTCGAAGAAAGGATTTTGTCGTACCGTCTCGATTTTCACATAACCGTGGCCCTGCGGATTCTTCTGGAAACCAAAAGCCACGGGTAACACTCCGACCATGGAGTATTCGTTCGAGTCATAAAGAAGCTTCTCACCGAGATACACGGCTCCACCGCACTCGGCGTATACCGGTAATCCACCTTCGACAGCCACTCTTAGTGACTCTCGAAACCGCATGTTGGCGGACAGCTCTGGAGCCAGGGTCTCCGGAAACCCACCACCAATGTACAGAGCATCAACGGGGGGCAGTTCTGAATCCACCATGGGCGAAACCTCCAGCAAATTTGCGCCCGCCCGAATTAGCGCCTCCAGGTTTTCCGGATAGTAGAATTGAAACGCAGCGTCGCGAAACACTCCTATCGTGACTACTTCACTCTTGGCACCCAGCTGATTAGGCGTCTCCACACTCTCATACTCGAGGTCAGGTGCCTCCGTCGCCAACTTCCAGAGTGCGTCCAAATCCAGGTACTTCTCGCCGACACCTGCAATCCGCTGCACCACTTCCTCCAGCTCCGCATGCTCCTGAGGCGGTACCAGGCCCAGGTGGCGCTCTGGTAGCAGCTGTTCATGAAGCCTTGGAACCACTCCCAAAACTGGTAACCCGCAGCTCTGTTCGATTGATGCGCGAACTACTGATTCGTGTCGCTTGCCAGCGATTTGGTTCAATATGACACCCTGGATCGGAACATCTGGATCGAGCTGTTTACAGCCCAACACCAACGCCGCGACCGTACGGGTTGTTTTCGTACAATCGATTGTCAACACAACCGGGGAGGACAAAAGCTTCGCCAGTTCGGCTGTGCTATAACTGCCCTCTGAATCCATCCCGTCGAACAATCCTCTGTTGCCTTCAACGACGGCGACATCGGATAACTCAGCGCGCGCGCCTATCGAAGACAGAACGCCCTGCCGAGACATGAGAAAGAGATCCATGTTCCGGCAGGGTTCGCCTGCCGCAGCCGTCAGCCAAGCCGCGTCGATATAATCTGGTCCCTTCTTGAAAGGGGCCACCTTTCTGCCTTTTTTCCGCCAAGCTGCAACCAACCCCAAGGCAACCAGCGTTTTGCCGCCGCCTCCGCGCAGCCCGGCAACTAGAACGCGCGGATAATTCAGTGCGTTACGCCATTTCTATGAAGCCGCACGGGCATATTTCCGCACACTTATTACATCCTGTACAATTGCCCAACTTGAAGTCGTACAGGAGGCCCTTCTGCATCGGCTTGTCGATCGCCTGGTCCTGACAATAAAGCCAGCACTTTTCGCAATCCATGCAATAACCGCAACTCATACACCGTTTGCTCTCTTCGATCGCTTGTTCTTCAGACAGCGGCAGGTTCGCCTCTGCATCCATACTCGCGAATCGTTCCTCAACGGGCAGCGTAGCGGCCGTGGCTCGCTCAGCCTTCGCGTAATGATCGAGAAGCATCTTGTCGGTCTTAATGATTTGCTGGCCGTTGTCGGGGCGTTCTAGGCCGCGGAACTTCCTGTCTATCGCCTCTGCAGCGTACCGACCGTGACCAATGGCGTCTGTAACGAGTGCTAGGTTGGTTGCATCGCCGCCGGCGTAAACACCGTCGACCTTGGTGGACGCAAACTCATCGTTCACCTTTATCCAGTCACGACCCTCGATGAGAGAATCCAGACCTGTAAAGTCCGGCTCCTGACTGATGGCTGGAATGACGGTGCTCGCAGGTATTTCGAACTCCGAGCCTTCGATCGGTACCGGGCGCCTGCGGCCAGAGTCATCCGGCTCTCCCAGCTCCATGCGAATGCACTGCTTGCTCGTGATCTTGTTGCCGTCCTTGTTGAATCCGATAGGGGCTGCGAGGTACTCGAGATTAACGCCCTCGAGCTGCGCTTCCTCGATCTCTTCATCGATCGCCGGCATCTCTTTGATGGTTCGACGGTACAGGATCGTGACCGTAGCACCGAGACGCTTGCAGATTCTGGCGGCGTCAATGGCAGTGTCACCGCCACCGACTACAATCACGTTATCACCAACATCAATGGTCTCGCCGTGGTGAATGCGATTCAGGAATTCAACGCCAGCCAAAACGTTGTCCGCCTCCTCACCTTCAACGCGGAGTTTGAGACCTTTCTCAGCGCCGATCGCGACAAACACAGCATCATACTCGGCGCGGACGTCGTCGAACGAGATGTCCTTACCAACGCGCGTGTCGCACTTCAACTCCACGCCCAGATCGAGAATATTCTGGATTTCCTTCTCGATGATGTCGGCCGGGAGTCTATACCTCGGGATACCCCAAAGCAGCATACCGCCTGGCTTGTCGGCGGCCTCGAAGACGGTAACCGAATATCCCCGCCTGGCGAGTTGGTAGGCACATGAGAAACCGCCTGGGCCACCACCCACGACGGCAACCTTTTCGGGATGCTTTTCCTCGGTAACCATCTTCAGCTTCAGACCAGTGTTCAGTCCGAAATCACCAATGATCCGCTCAACCGCATTGATACCGACAGCGCCGTCAAGATCGACCCTGTTGCAGCCACTTTCGCATGGGTGTGGGCAAACACGACCGCAAACAGACGGGAACGGACTGGTGTCGGTGTAGCACTCCCACGCTTCGGCGAACGCCTGGTCTTTGGGCTTCTCCAACCGCTCGGCCTGAGCGATCCTGGTCAACCAATCTCTAATGCGATTACCGCTGGGGCACGCGTCCTGGCACGGTGGTTTTTTGGTAACGTGCTTGGGTCGCAGCGGAGATTGTTCTCGCCCACCACCACTGCCAGACGCACTATAATCTCGCTTCTTCTTCTTTTTCTTGGTTCTCTTTACAGCCATTAGTCACCTCGACCCACGCCCCTGAAGGGCGTGGGCGTTACGGGTTTTCGCCCGTGTGTATGCTTGTAGGCCGACGGCTGATCTTAGCCGTTGGCTCCTTCTGCAGCACCCTCTGTGTGAGGGAGCTCAATGAAGCTACCGCCGAAATAGGTGTACACACATCTCCCGGAGTCCATGAGCGTGCGGATTGCCAGCTTGCACTGCTTCTTGTCTACCCCGTCAGCGGCATACTTCTGAATCATTGCCTTGGTCAGGTCACCAGCCTTGAACTTCTTCTTCCCCTGGTACTCACTGACCATCTCGAACATGGCGTCCGCAATTTCTTCGGGCGTGACGGCCATTAGTTACCTCCTAGTGTCTGAGCTGCGCAGACCGTTTGTACGTCAGTCCCGCATGCTTGAAGTCATCGATGTGTTCCTTCTGGAACTCGATGCCGGTCATTTCAAAGAACCTCGGCCAACCGATGCGTTCAATGAACTCGCCCATACGCTCGTACTTGCGTGCATTGTTCGCCCAAACGTCCACCAAATTGCGCACGGCCTCGACAACCTCGGGCCAACGCGGCGGGTTATTTGGAATGAACGGGATCGCGAGCTTCGAGAAGGTCGGCTCAGTGCGAGCGTTCGAAACCTTACCACCGACCCAGATCGATACGCCGTCGTTCAGCGGGTCGGCCATAGGCAGCGACGGACAAACCGTGAAGCAGTTCGCACAGAACATGCAGAGGTCATCGTCGATCTCGATTGAGGGGTTGCCGTCAACCGTTGCCGGCCTAATTGCCGCCGTAGGACACGATGCGATCACATTGGGAATCTCGCACAGCTTGTTGAGGCTAGCGTGATCGGTCTTCGGGGGCCTGCGGTGAATACCCAGAATCGCGATGTCCGAGCAGTGCACGGCGCCGCACATGTTCAAACAGCACGCCAATGCAATGCGCAGCTTTCCGGGAACGTCACGCGACTCGAAGTGTCCGGTCAAGTCATCCATCACTGCCTTCACGACGCCGGACGCGTCAGTGGCAGCCGAGTGGCAGTGCACCCAACCTTGCGTGTGCACGATGTTCGAGATGGCGTTTCCGATTCCGCCAACTGGATGCCCCATCTCTTTCAAGTCCGCGATTAGCGCGTCGATCTTGCTATCGTCGGTCAGCAAGAATTCGACGTTGTTGCGGCTAGTGAAACGGAGGTAACCGTCGCAGTACTTCTTCGCGAGGTCTGCAAACTTGCGAATCGTGTCGGTGCTGAGCAGCCGCGGCGAAGCGGCGCGAACCGTGAACAGCTTGTCACCTGACTCGCCCACATGCACCATCACTCCGGGCTTCAGGATCTCGTGGTACTGCCACTTTCCATAGTTGTCTTTTATGACGGGAGGCAAGAACTTCTCGTAATTCGGAGGTCCTATGTCCGTCTTTCTTTCCGTTGCCATCGATCTATCTCCCCAAGAATTCGATTGATCTCAATAGTGCGCTTACCGGTGTGTCGAACGCCGGTATGCTATTCATCCTCTTCCTCTTCGTCCTCATCGCCCTCTTCGTAATAATCTTCGTAGAAGACGTACGGATTGTCCCTGGGGTGCGAGACCATCTGCGGAATCGGATCCAGTTCGATCTCTTCCAGGAAGTTCCCGAGACCGATGCGCTGCATAAGCTCACCGCAACGCTCACGGTTCTTACCGTTTTCGCCCCAGAAGTCCCATATCCGCTCGATGAGATCTTTGAGTTCCTGGTATGGAGGCTCGAGCTTCATGAACGGTACCATAACCGACGACAGCAGTGCACCCTCAACGATCGGAGCTTTCGAACCGAGCAGAATCGTTGCGCCTGTATCAGTGCCTGGGCGCAGCGCCTTCGGCATGGTATTGATGCAGTGCATGCACTTCACACAGTTGGAATCGTCAATCTTGAGTTCACTGCCATCCCACTCGATGCACTTGGTCGGACAGTTGTAGCAGACATCTTTCACGATGTCGAGCCCTGCCTTTTCAGCGGCCTTGACCTCGGCCTGGTCGATCCGGATTTCGTCACGCCATGTTCCGATGACAGACAAGTCGGCGCGTGCAACCGAAGCGACGCAGTCGTTCGGGCAGCCGGCGCACTTGATCTTGAACTTGTACGGGAATGCAGGCCTGTGCAGCTCGTCCTGGAATTCCTGCGTCAAGTCGTTCGTGAGGTTGAGTGTGTCGTAGCAGGCCCACTCACATCGCGCAGGACCTACGCACCCACTCGGCGTACGCATGTCTGAGCCGGACCCACCTAGATCGAAGTCATTGGCGGTCAGCTCCTCAAACGTGGGCTCCAGATCGTCTGATTTGCAGCCGAGCAAGATGATGTCTCCCGTGGAACCGTGCATGTTGGTTAGACCAGAACCATGCCTATCCCAGATATCACAAATGGTATTGAGTGCGTCCGACGTGTAAAACCAGCCACTCGGCATGTTCACGCGAATCGTGTGGAAGTGCGCGATCTCCGGGAAATCTTCCGGCAGGTCGTTGTAACGTCCGATGACGCCGCCGCCGTAACCCATGACGCCAACGATACCGCCGTGCTTCCAGTGACCGATCTTCTCGTTGTAGGACCGTTCGAGTAGTCTCAGAAGAGCCGCACTCGAGGCCTTCTTGATCTGCGTAACGAAGCTGGGCCAGGGTCCCTTTTCCAGTTCGTCCAGCAACGGAGTGCCATTGTTACCTGAATCTGCCATTTTGTTTCCTCTCCGCTTGGAATGATGGCGTTTGTTGATCTCTGCTATTGTGTTTCAACAACATCACTCGTACATGGTACATCTACATCACATCTATCTGCTTCAAAGGACACCGATCTTGCCGGGTCCTACGCTGGTCCTAATCGGTCCCTGACTGTTACGATGATCTTGTAGAAGATCGTCAACAGCATGAACCCGATCGCATAGACTCCAATGGTGATCACTGCCTCCGGGAGTGTCGGGACGTATTCGGTTACCTGACCCAGCGGTGCAGGAATGAATCCGATCACCACTAGCCCAACACCCTTCTCGAGCCAGAGCGAGAGTATCACGCCCACTGCGAGAACCGCGAGGAAGGTCTCGTTGGCCCGCGCCTTCGGTACCCAAAGCGCTATCAGGCAGAATACACCGATTATCTGGCCGATCCACATCAGCGGCGCCAGCGTGTTGTTACCCTCGAGGCCGAAGAACATGTACCTGAACGCATCGGTGTGGTGCGGCATGCTGCTGTAGAGGACAGTAAACAGCTCTACGAGCAGGAAGAACAGGTTGATCGCCACGGCGTATGCCACGATCATGGCGAGTTTCTGAATTGCCACTTTGCCGGCATCGAAGGTCGTGAAGCGCCGGAGGATCAAAGCCAACAGAATCAACAGGCTGGGTCCGGTCGCGAATGCCGACGCCAAGAAACGGGGTGCTAGGATCGCCGTCATCCAGAATGTGCGCGCCTCGAGTCCCGAATACAGAAATGCCGTTACCGTGTGAATGCTCACCGCCCACGGTATCGACAGGAAAATCAGCGGTTTCACCCACTTCGGCGGCGGTGCGCCCTTCCGCTCCGCTTCGAACGTCACGGCTCCGATCACCAGGTTCAGCCCCAGGTATCCCGACAGAACGAGCATGTCCCAGAACATCACCGAGTTGGGAGACGGATGGAGTATGATGTTTGCGCCACGCGCCGGTTGGCCGAGGTCGACGAAGACAAAGAGCATGCACATGAGAACCGACGAAACGGCCAGGCCCTCACCGATGATCACCATCTTCCCGAACGCTTTGTAATCGTGCAGATAATATGGTAGCACAACCATCACGGCCGACGCGGCAATACCAACCATGAAAGTGAGCTGCGCGATATAGATGCCCCAAGTGATATCCTGGTTCATTCCAGTGATGTGCAGCCCTTCACTCAACTGATAACCCCAAGTGCCCATCCCGATGAGTATCAGCACTCCCCAGAACGCAACCAGTGTCCAGTAACCCCGGCCCCCTCGGATTGCTTCCTGCAGCATAGACTCTACCTCTCCGTTATCACTGTCTAACCCAGCTTGGCGTTAGATGATGTAATAGACATTGGGGCCGGTCCCCAGGCCGACACGTCTGCTAATCGTGTGATTGTCGTGAAGAAGTTGGCTGACCTCCGAGTTGGGATCCGTCAGATCCCCAAAGGTCAACGCCCCCTCCCCACCCTCCACCGCGTTTGCGGCCTCTACACACGCGGGCAGCTCTCCAACACGTACCCGCTCTGCGCAGAAATTGCACTTCTCCACCACACCTTTCGTACGACTGGGATAGTCAGTCGGAAGATTCCCATCTGCATCAGTCTCAATGAACGGACGTGGATCGCGCCAATTGAAGCTCCTCGAGCCGTATGGGCATGCAGCCATGCAATACCGACAACCGATGCAGCGGTGCATGTCCATCATCACGATGCCGTCGGTCTCCCTCTTCCACGTGGCTTGCGTTGGGCACACCCGCACGCATGGAGGATTCGTGCAGTGGTTACAGAGCACCATGATTGGCATGTCACCGACTGACGCAGGTGTATGATCGTGCACCTGCTCGGGGAACACATGCTTGTATTCCTCTTCCCAGATCCAGGCTATATCATCACCCTCATCCGGAATGTTAGGAACGTTGTGTGCCACATTGCAGGAATCTATACAAGCGCGGCGGATTTCTTCGCTCTGACACTTCTCCACATCGATCACCATTGCCCACTGATTGTCGGAGCGTAGCGGGATGTGATGTTCGTGCTCACCGGCCTCGGAACATGCCGTATTCAGCAGCGGCAATCCCCAGCCGAGTCCGAGCGCGGTCTTGCCGGCCTTTTCCAGGAAACTGCGTCTGCTCTCATCCATCGCTCAGTTTCCTCTCGGCTCGACGTGACAGTCCCAGCACTTCGGGTTCACGTTCGAATAGTCATGGCACGTAGTGCAGAACGTGTCCCTGTTGTCATGACAATCCATACACGTTCCTGTAAGACTCATTGTGTATTGTTGACCCGAGGTTGAGGTGTATTCGGTCAATCCTTCGCGCACCAACTCATTGCGCCACTGGTTCAGGATATCCATGTGGTTGGCCCTCATGAACTCAGTATCCTCAATACACTGGATCTCACCTGTAGGATACTCGAGTTCGGGCATCGCTACTTCGCCACCCGCAACCACCGAGTTCCAGAGCGGGAACGTCACCAGAACCAGGAAGACGACCAGCCCGCCAATGATCTTTCCCTTGTCACTCATCGGTGTCGCCTCCGTCGTTTTTAGCTTCGTCTCCGTCGTCCGCCCATCCCGGCATTTCCTCCAAGCGCAGGTTCTCAGTGCGTTTCTTCTCACCCTTGAACGTCATCGCGTTGGCAACCAACTCGCTGATTCCAGTCACCTTCACTCCGGGTGCCCAGTAGTCACACACGGTGACAAGCGTTGCCCTGTCGATAGCGCACATCGCCGCCAGGAAGTTCACGTCGTGCTTTTCTTGCACGTACTTGACCGCGGCTCCCCTTGGCAATCCGCCGCGTAACCGCATCTCCATGTTCTCGTCGGTCCCGAGACCGGCACCGCCGCCACAACAGAATGTCTGCTCCCTGATCGTGTTCTCCGGCATTTCGAAGAAATTGTTGCACACACTCTTGATCACGTAGCGAGGCTCTTCGAATATGCCCATGGCCCGAGCTGGATTGCAGGAATCATGGAACGTGACACGGATATGGTCGTTCTTTGCCGGATTGATATTGAGTTTCTTGTTCCTGATCAGATCGGCAGTGAACTCCATGAGATGAATCATCTTCGTGGAGCGCGCGTTTTCGAACACGGTGCCCGTGATTGGAGACTTCGGTACTTCGAGGAAATCGGCGGGGCCGTTCATGGTATCCATGTACTGATGGAGCACCCGCCACATGTGTCCACATTCGCCACCCAAGATCCACTTGACGCCAAGGCGTTTGGCCTCCGCGTAGATCTTGTTGTTCAGGCGCTTCATCATCTCATGCGACGTGAACAGTCCGAAGTTACCGCCGTCGGAGGCGTACGTGCTCCACGTGTAGTCGATTCCCAGTTCGTGGAACAGCAGCATGTAGGCCATGCACGTGTAAATGCCGGGGTCTGCCACGAAGTCGCCTGACGGAGTGACAAAGAGGATCTCCGCACCCTTCTTGTTGAGCGGGATATCTACCTTGATGCCTGTCGTTTCCTCGATGTCGTCGCAGTTGGCCACCGGCTCAATCACCCAGTTGACATAAAGCCCCAACAGTCCCAACAGCTCTCTGCCGATCATCGTCACCTCAGCGGTGTCGATGCCATAGGGGCAGAAGACCGAGCAGCGACGGCATTCGGTGCATTGGAACAGGTAGTAGAACCACTCCTTGATGACGTCGACCGTCAGCTCACGGCCGCCGGCGAGTTTCCCGAATACCTTACCAAGAGCCGTAAAATCCTTCCTATAGACCGAGCGGACAAGCTCGGCTCGAAGCACAGGCATGTTCTTGGGGTCACCGCTACCGATGAAAAAGTGACACTTGTCTGCGCAAGCTCCGCAGCGCACGCAGGTGTCCATGAAGATCTTGAACGAGCGGTATTTGGTCAGACGCTCGGCCATGCCCTCGAGGACGATCTTCTTCCAATCCTCCTGGAGGTGCCAGTCGGCGTCTGTGACCGCCCATTCTCTCGGGTTCGGAAGGTCCACGACCTTCAGGTTCTTTGCCTTGCCCGGATAGATGAATGAGCCCCGCCGAAAGTCCACCGGCGTGTCCGTCCACGGTGTCGGTGGAGGCGCCGTATTTATGTTCAGCAGGTCTTCCTGCTTGTAATAATCAGGTTCGTCTGGCGTCGACATCGCTATTCCCTCTCGACCGGTACCCCGGCCCCCTTCATCTTGTCCCTGAGTTCATCTTCATACTCATCGTACGGATGCAGTTTGACCGGATAATCCCAGGGGTTCACATGCCTGACCGCGCGGTTGCTGTTGGCCATGTTTCTCGTAGGGCTCAGGAAAACGCCGGCCATATGCGTGAGCTTGCCAAACGGGAAATACGCCAGCAACACACAAACCAGGAACAGGTGCCCGTAAAACAGTGGGCTGATCGTATCGGGCACGGTCGGCGAAAAATGTGTCAGACCCAAGAACATCTCCTTGATCGCCGGGATGTCGGTCTTGGTCAAATGCCGCAGTGAGAAACCGCTCAAGCCAATACCCAGCAACAGGAACAGCGGCACATAGTCTCCCACGAGTGATATGTACCGCACCTGTGGATTGGCGAGTCTTCTATAGAGCAAGTACGTCAACCCTACCAAGAAGATCACCGTCGTAGCGAAGAACACCGGCAACCCAACACGAAGGAAACCGTCAGCCATCTCTACAAACGTGACAAATCCAGGCACCGGGTTGACCATGAGCCTCAGGTGTCTCACTAGAATGAAAAGAAGAGACCAGTGCATCGCCATTGCGGCAATCCAGAGCGACAAGTCGGTGCCGTAAACTAGCTTGCCCCCATCCATCAACTTCGTCTTGGTGTTCCTGAGTAACGACCGGAACAGGAGGACTTCCAACGCCATCCTTCCTGCTGTAGTCAAAAAATTGTGTGGATTTTCCAGCTTGTCGTGCTTGATCCAGGGCAAGGTCTTTTGCTGCCCGCAGGTTGTTGGGATGCGGAATGGAACGGGTACCTTTGCCCAACCAAGCACTCGGTAGACCAGGCCACCGAGAAACAGCGCTATCGCTATGTAAGGCAGGATTACACCGAATATCCACCCCAATCCCGGCACAGCACCGAGCAAGCCCAGTAGGAACAGGCCACCCACGAATGCCAGGGAAACCACTACGTTCATCGGAGATCCTCTCGTGGTTCGTTCACGCTCTCGGACTCTCGTTATCTAAATCGGCCCCCACCAACTCAGGGCCGTTTTCGCGCTTGTTAAGTTTGTCGACGATCCAGGACACGCTTCGTCTCAACTCACTACTCCGAATCTCGAACACCTTCTCGCGGCATTCGACGTAGACATCGAACGCTGCAAGCGCAACCTCGTCGACCCTGCGTTCAAACATTTGAAACTCTGCCGAGACGTCTCCATTCTCTAGAACCGCAGCTGCTTCTTCCCGAACTATGGTCTTCAGCTGGAAGATGAAGTCCAGCGCAGCAGATGGTTCGAACTGCTGTACTGCCCGTATTTTGACCATCTCGACCAGATGTTGGCGGATCTTCTCGGCGTCCTGGTCTTCGAGGAGAGCCTCGAAGATCGCCAACGTCCCTTCTCGCAGACTGTGTCCCACCGGATTGGCAAACTGATTCTTCTGTTTGCCAAACGCAGCGGAGGCGTCTCGGACGTAAAGAGCAAGCGCCTCATGGAGCCATCGCTTGACGATCTGCTCCTTCTTTTCCGCGAGCGTCTCCCTAAGTGCCAAGAGTCAGCTCCACAGGAGACACAGTCTGGTGATTCGCAATTCTCGGCTCAGACGCAGCCGGTAGGCTTCGGCAAGCCAGCAACCTTGCAAGCGCCCTTAGCGGGGCCGCTCGGGAACAGATCGTAGATCTCCTTGAGCTTGAAACCGGTCGCTTTGCAAAGCTTGCGGATCATCGGAGCCATGTTGAACTCGAGGTAGTACTCTCTCAAATAGTTGACGAGCTTCCAGTGATTCTCGGTCAACTCATCGACGCCTTCCGTCTTTGCCAATGAAGCGGCAACAGCCTCATCCCACTGATCCGGATCCTGGATGAAACCGTCTTCATCGATCTCCAGCATTTTGCCACCAAGCTCAACCTCTGCCATCAGTCTCCTCCGTTTTCATTTTCGGCGTTGCGTGCCGCGGCGCGCACCACCGGCCAGTGTGTTTTCACACAACAAACTCGACGTCAACGCGTGGCGGAATCCTCAATGTCTCATGAATCGGACAAAGCTCAGCCACACGCCTCACGGCGTCCATCTTCTCCTCAGGAAACCCATTCGGCAACTCAACATCTACGGCGAACCCACCAATGCGCTTGGGTTTGTCCGTCAACTCCACAGTCACCGATACAGCCACGTCACCATCGGTGTATCCATGCGAATCGCAATACACCTGCACCATCATCGCGATACATGCACCGAGGGAGCCGGCAAGCATTTCAGCCGGAGCCATTCCTGCATCCCGGCCCCCGTCCTGCTCGGACATGTCACTCAACACATCATGCCCGCGTACTCTTATCCTGAACTGTTGACCTTGCTCTCGGTCGACAGTAATCAAATCCAATTCGAACGTCCTCGGTCCACCAGGCCTTACGCTTGCGACTGGTAGTAATCCATGAGGATATGCGCTACTTCCGGCCGTGCGAACTCAGCTGGCAGATCCTCACCGTTGGACAGCATTTCGCGAACCTTCGTACCTGACAGGAACACGAAGTCTTCCTTCTTGTGTCCTTCAGGAGCCTCGCGCATCATGATCACGTCACCGACGACATGGGAATATGCAGTGTGGTCGGCCGCGAAAATCTGGAGTTCCAACGCACCTTCAGGTACCTCTTCGTCGAAAATCGTCTGCGCATCGAACGGCCCGTAGTAGTCACCCACACCAGCGTGGTCACGACCGACAATCAGGTGCGACGCACCCATATTCTGGCGGAATATTGCGTGGAGCACCGCCTCACGCGGACCGGCATAAAGCATGTCGAAGCCGTAGCCGGTGATCTCTGCGGTATTCGGCTCGAAGTAGAGTTCGACCATCTTGCGGATCGCCGCATCACGCACGTCAGCAGGGATGTCACCCTTCTTGAGCTTGCCGAGCAGCATGTGAATGACCGCGCCGTCTGCGCCAACGCGTTCCATAGCGATCTTCACCAGCGCTTCGTGAGCCCTGTGCATCGGGTTCCGCGTTTGGAAAGCCACGACCTTCGACCAACCATCCTCTTCCAGTTTGCTGCGGATCTCTACCGCTGTGCGGAAGGTCTCAGGGAACTCGTCAGCAAAGTAGGAGTAACTCAGCACCTGAATCGGACCAGCGATGAACGTCTTGCCAACAGACAGCCAGTTCTTGACGCCAGGATGCTCGGTGTCTGTCGTCGCAAAGATCTTCTCCGACATTTTCGTCATCTGTTCGTCGGTGGCCACGTCGATGGATTCGACATCCTGGATCGCGATAACTGGGTTGCCGTCGACGTTCGGATCGAGCAGCGCGATCCGCTTAGCATCGCCGATAGCGGATGCATCCTCGACGACGTTCACGATCGGTACAGGCCAAAACAGACCGTCGGTCGTCTTCATGCCCTCTGCCACGGACAGAGAGTCCGCGAGATTCATATAGCCCTTGAGCGGATTGAAATAACCCGATCCCATCATTACCGCGTTCGCAGCCGCCTGCGAGCAGACGAGCAGCTTCGGCAGTCCTTCGGCTTCCTTCAGCAACTCGGCACGCTTCGCGTTTTCCGCAACGTACAGCGGGTTTAACGTATCCGAACCATGCGGTTTTACTAGCTGGCCCATGGACCCAACCTTCCTTTCGTTCAATGATATTCCTCGGAGGAAGAAGCTGCCGTTCCTCCAGTTGGAATCCCCTATTTGGATTCCGTTTACTTACCACCCGGTGCCGAAGCTGATACCGGCACCAAACTCTTAGAATCACTCACATTTCGTCCGGTGTGCTCCGCGTAGAGCATTGCAATGGTTCTGTAGACGATATGTGCAAACTTCGAATACGGCAGGTAAACCAGCAATGCTACCACACCCACGAGGTGAAAAAAGTAGACCGTATATGCCGTCATAGTCAGCGCCGCGATTTCCGCCGGCTCTCCCACGAATCGAAGAATCTCAGTAAACACTCCAGATACACCTACGAACAGAAGCAGCCACACGAATGTCCAATCGAATGTGGAGCTGAGAGGTGCATCGTCCCCACCTCGCATGCGGTCGCCAATGGCTTTCACGGATCCGTAGATGAGCAAGACTGCGCCAATGTTCGCCAGAAGTTTCATTGGGTGCAGAAGGCCAAACGGATACATCGAGTCTATGCCCAGTAACGGATTCACGTACAGGTCGAGCACCGCCCAGACAGTCACAATGAAAAGCGCCGTGAAGCCGTAGAACGCCGTGAGGTGCGCAATCCTACGCGAAGCCTGACTCGTGCACTTGCCGAACTTGTCGTGAACCAAGATTGACTTAGCAACGTTCATTAAGCTCGGCATTAGACCTAGCAATGGTGCCTTCTCACCAGAGGATTCGTCGAATTCCTTCATCGCATTCCAAAAGCGGAACGCACCGAGTAACACCACCAACGTCGCAAGTCCCGTGAGGGTCGAGAAGTACCCGATTAACAACCAATGCGGAAAGAAATCGGCGTAGAACTCATGATGCGGTTCGCCAAATGGGAGTGCCGCTTCCAAGGGTCCTCTGATGATGAGTGCAAAGCCGACCAGAAACGCCGCAATGAGAAGCATCAACGGCAGAGTCCTATTCTGGTTCATCCACACCGCAAGAAACTTCGGTGTGGCGTAGTGCCTCACAGCTTGATGTCGAACCGCCGCCAGTAGGTCCCCAGGCCGAGCGCCGCGAAGGCACTTGGTCGAGCAATCATTGCACTGGTGGCAGAGCCAGACATCTGGATCGGAAACGAGCTTGTCCTTGAGTCCCCACTGTGCCCAAAGCATTTCCTTGCGTGGAAACGGAGTACGCCCAGTAGACAGATCGCACACGACGGAGCACGTTGCACACTGGACGCACTTCTTCACGTCCGCCCCGCCCTCAGCGAGAACGCTCTTGAGAAATTCTCTGTCTGGTCTCAGGACTATCGCATCTGCCATTTTGGGGTACACCCCTCCTACATCTTGAACGGGTTCAACCCGATCTCGTCAATCTCTTCGGCAAACTCGTTTATGATCGCAGGCAGCTTCTCGAACTCATCGATACCAAGCTGTTCGAGACGCACTCTCTCTTCCTCGAGAGCGAGCTGCTGCAACTTCTCTTGTACGTTCTTGCCTCTCGTGTCCATCAGTTCGCTTCCGCGAATGAAGTGACACTGATAGTCGTCGCCCGACTTGCATCCAACTAGCAGAATCCCGTCATATCCCTGCGACATCGCGTCCGCAATCCAGACGATGTTCACCGAGCCCAGGCAGCGAACAGGAATGAAGCGAATGTAAGCACTGTGTTGGATGCGATTGAGTCCGGCCACGTCGAGCGCGGGGTAAGCGTCGTTCTCGCAGAGCAAACCCAGCAGCCTCGGTTTCTCCTCGAACTCGTCGGGGATCTCCACAGACTTGATCATCGACGACACGATGTCGACCGAATAGTTCTTGAAGGAAATGATCCGCTCCGGGCACGCTCCCATGCAGATACCGCACCTACGGCAGCGAGTTAGGTTGAGCTCCGGGGTACCTTTTTCATCTTCGTTGAGAGTACCAAACGGACACTCTTCGGTGCATCGCTTACAGCTCGTACAACGCTGCATCGCAAAATCGGGAAAAGACAAATCCTCCCAGCGTGGATGCATCGCCATCCCTCGGGAGGTCAGTTCCACGCACTGGATCGCCTTGAGCGCTGCACCGGCGCCGTCTTCCTTGCTGCCAGCGGTGTCGTTCGGTGCGCGCGTGCAGCCGGCCGCGTAAATGCCGGTACGACGTGTTTCGTACGGGAAGCAGATGAAGTGCGAATCAGGGAACTCGTACTTCAGCATCGGCAGATCCGGACCTTGCCGATAGGTAAGGTTTAGAATCTCGCTGCCTTCGTGTTCCTTCAACGCTTCGTAAGTTGCTTTAGCCGCCTCCAGCTGGGCGCCAGCTTCGTCCTTGGCGATGAGCTTCTTGGCGTCCTCGACCTGACGAATTGCTTCACCGTCAGCCGCGTTTGGAACCATGCCGGTGGCGAGTACGACAAGGTCAGCTTCAATCTGAACGTTCTCGCCGAAAAGTGAATTCTCCATGTGAACAACGAGGTCGTTTCCGCTTCCTTCAGTCACTGAAACCACATCACCTTTGGTGAAGAAGATCTCAGAATCTTCCTGGGCTCTGCGATAGAAATCCTCGTGCTGGCCTGGGGAACGTAGATCCTTGTAGAGCACGAACGCCTGGGTTTCGGCATCCAACTCACGGGCCAAGAGCGCCTGCTTCAACGATACTCTACAGCACACTCCCGAGCAGTACGGTAGGTGTTCTTTGTCTCTAGAGCCGGCACATTGGACGAACGCGATCTTGCGAGCGGGTTTACCGTCAGATGGACGAGCGATCTTGCCAGTTGCAGACAGCTCTTCCATCTCGACATTGGTTATGACGTTCTGTAGGCCGTAGCCCAGATGCTCGAGTCTCGACGCGTCGTAGGGTTTCCAGCCCGTTGCCTGGACTATCGCGCCAGCGCGAAACTCTACATTGGACCCGTTCTTCTTCACTGAGACGTCGAACTGACCCGGCTGGCCATCGATCTTCGCGATGGTTGATCCGGTGTGTACGGTGATACGCTCCCTACCTTCGATTTCAGCAATCGCTGAATCCAGATCCACCGGCTCGAGTTCTCTGTACGGAGGGCGGGTTGGGTACACTTTGGCCCAATTGCGGATCCGCCCACCAAGTTGATCTTCCTTCTCTACGAGCACTACGTCATAACCGGCCTTCGCCGCTTCCGATGCAGCGCTCATCCCTGCGGGACCTCCACCAACCACGAGGATGGTCTTGTCGATCTCAGCTTCGAACGGCGCGGGGAGTTCAGATTTCTGAGCCCTGGTGATGCCCATCCGCATGTAATCCTCGGCGAGCATCTGCGTGTCTTCGTCGTTCGGCTCGTGACTCCACACGACCATCTCACGGACATTTACCCGCTCCGTTAGACAACCGTCAAACGTGAAGGTGTCGACATTGAACCGAGGAGAACAGCCAGCGATCACGAGAGTGTTAACGCCGTCCTGTATGTCTTTCTTGATTTGTTCGACACCGTCATCGCCACACAGGTACTCGTGCGTCCGACACAGCTCCTCATTCATCTCATCGGTGACGACTTTTTCCAAAGCTTCGACATCACAGCACTTGCCGATATCACAACCCTTACAGATCCAGACGGCTACTTTCTTCTCTTTGTTATCCACTTGTCTACTCCCCGCAACTCTGCAAGGCTTTCAAGGCAGCACCTGTAGCGTCCCGCACACATACCGCGACATCCACCGGCCGCTTGGCACATCCCGCGGCCAACATTCCTGCCATGGGTTGTTCACTCACGAGAAAGCCGTGCTCGTCTCTCTCCAGGGCGTCGCCGTTGTCGAAGTTGACTGACGCTGTCGCTGGAAGGAGACCGGTTGCCAACACAGCGAGATTGACTTTCTGTTCAATCCGCTCACCCGTCATCGTATCCTCGGCCTCGAGAACCACATCACCATTGGCTGAGTCTTCTGTGATCTTCGCAACTTTGCCCTTAACTAGATGCAGCTTTAGGTCTTCCTGGCTTTTCTGATAGAAGTCGTCAAGTCTGCCTGGTGCACGAATATCGATGTAGAAAACGAAGATGTCTGCGTCCGGGTATTGCTCACGCACGTACCGCGTCTGTTTCAGCGAACCCATGCAGCAAACACCGGAGCAGTGCTTTAGATAGTTCTCATCGCGTGATCCGGCGCATTGCACAAACGCGACAGTCTCGATCTCCTTCTCGTCTGACGGTCGCGTGATCTTACCACCGGTCGGCCCGTCAACTGAGGCGAGCCGCTCCATCATCAGATTGGTGATCACGTTCTTGTACTTGCCGAATCCGAGGCCCTCGAATTGAGTGGCATCAGGCTGGTCCCAACCGGTGGCCCAGATGACCGATTGAACTTCGAGTTCGATCGTTTCAGGAGCCATGTCGAGTTCAATTGCGTCGTACTGACACACCTCAACACACTTGCCGCACTCAGCGCCTGGACACACGCTGTCGTCGATCGCGTATTGAACCGGGTAGGCCATTTTGTAAGGCAGATAGATCGCCTTCGTAGTGCCAATTCCGCAGTCGAACTCGTTCGAGCGTTCGACCGGGCACACTTCCACGCATTCACCGCACGCCGTACACTTGCTGTTCACGCGCCGCGGCTGCCGTTTGACCGTCACCTGATAGTGACCATTTTCGCCGGCAATCTTCTCGACCTCTGAGAGCGTGAGACAGCAAATGCTGGAGCTGGTCCTTATGCGCCGCAGGTTGATCTCCAATCCGCATGACGGTGGACACATCTTTGGGAAGTACTGGTTCATCTGGGCGACGTGCCCACCCAAATAAGGGTTCTTCTCCACCAGTACGACCTCGCAACCAGCCTCGGAAGCTTCAATCGCAGCGGTGATGCCGCTGATGCCGCCCCCGACTACGAGCACCGTGCCCCGTTTTCCGTTTCCACTCATTTTCTATCCTCTTCAGGAGTCGTTTCTGCAGACCCCTTATCGAACAACACCCGCTTGTCGAGGCTTCCCTTGAACGCCTCAGCCACATCGGGCTTGATCTTCATCGTGCGTTCGCCGAACACACTGAATAGGATCCAGTGGTATGCAAACCGTAGCAGCTCCTCGTCGTCGTTGCGCATTCCCTCGACGAACTCTTCATCGATCTCGAACCGATCGAGAAGCGTACTCCCGAACACGAACTCCCGGAATTTGTCCAGATCGTAGCACGCCGTGAACAGCATGTGCATACGCTCGGGAGAAAGCGCCGCACCTTCTTTTTCGAAGAACTCGTGAAGCGTGAGTTCCTTGTATCCCTCACCCCACCGGTCGTATTCGTCTATTCCCTGGTCTTCCAGCCACTCGCGAACGGTCCACTCCTTCTGCTCGCCGAAGCCTTTACAGACTTCCTCCTGAAGCAGGAAGTAGAACCTATCACCCTGCCATCCATCGGGCGTGTCTTTCTGTGTCGCCATTCCCAAGGGATACATACGACAGGGCCATGGCCGATCGGAGTACACGCCGCAGCCCTCTTCACTCAGGAACTGACAGGACTTCGTTTCATCGTCGTTCATTCGAAGCACGACAACCGGAGTACTCATTTCCTTCTGGACGGGCAGGATCGCATACTCTTCGAGGAACTCGCTCGACTTCATACCAAGGCGGTTCTTCAGGCGCAGGACGTCGTAGGGGGACAGAAAGATGTTCACATCGTGGCAACAACGATTGTAGCATGAGACGCCCGGATGACACCCGAACTTGAAGGTGCCATCCAAACCAAGCCTGGGGCTGTCTTCTAGTATCTTCTCTTCCAGGTTCCGTCGGATGTTTTCGGAACCCGCGGTGTTGTCATTGTCGCTCACTCTCCGTCTCCTTCAGACTCGTCTACGATCATCTCACGTGTCGCATTGTCCGACCAAACGGGAAGCGGCGAAGAAGCGCCGGTTGTAGGGTTGATTGCGAATCGGTACGAGGCTTTCTGACTGAACTGCTGTTCCATCCAGCTCCAACCATCCTTGTAGTAAGAACAGTCGTCATTGAAGCAGACAAAAAAGAACTCCTCATCCCAGGAAGCATCTACGGGTACACGCCATTTGCTGAGGCGCGTGTCGCAGTGGGGGCATGTTCGTGCAAATTCTATCATCGGGTTCCTCGGTCGATCACTATTGTGTCATGCCGGCCTGGAAACCGTCCTTTGCCCAGCTGCGAAAGTCCGAATGCCTTTCGGAGACAAGAAGTTTCAAGTGGAGTCCAGGGGTGGGACCCCCGGACGTCAAAAGACGACGCCCGAAGATCCCAAGTACCAAAAAGCCGTTTAAACAGAGATGTACTTAACCGGCTTCTTCATCATCTCCCACTCACCCGTGTTCTTGTCATACTTGCAGTTGCAGAACGCCAGCCAGTTATCGTTGTCGATGCTTGGCTTGTCCGCCCTGAAGTAATAACCGGGCCA
>JBDHHK010000078.1:0-19733 GCA_039589395.1 Gemmatimonadota bacterium | reverse complement strand
TGGTTTCCACTAAGGTCCACGGCACTCCGCCGGAGCGCACATAGGCCAGGTTCTTGTCGACGATGCGAACCGATCCCATTAGGTGCATCGCGGTATGCGGCAGGTCAACAATCTGTGACTCGACTCCGAGCTCCCAAAGTGCACTCGATAGTTGTGCCGCACCCTCGGCGTTTGTCCGCAGCCCTCTGCCGATCAGCACTAAACTCGGGTTCAGCCAAGCCGCATCCGCACCTTCGAAGGTGCCGGTGCCGCCAACACTTCTGAGTATCGGTATTCCGAGATCGGCAAGGCGACGCGCAACCCAGCGCTCCTCTCCCGCCCTGACCGTGGATGCTGGACGCCCGAGTATCGCACCCGATGGAGTCAAGAACATCAAGTCGGCTACGAACATCTGGTTCGGGGTAGGAAGATCGGCTGGGTCAACGTAAAAAACCTCAACTCCTTGTTCGCGGTAGACATCTGCGAGTCCATCGTGCTGGTCTGTCAACAATTGCGGATCTGGAGTTGCCAGCATCTGGATCTTATCGGGGTCGTGCAGCGCGGCTATTTCCGGTCCCGGTCGGTGGAGAAGGACGGCCTTCAGTGGGGAGCACTCGCTGGCCACTGCAAAGTCACCCCATACACTGCCTATCTCATCGACGAGCCGAGCATTGCGCGGCGACCAGCCGGGCCCACCGTATGCGGCGGCTGACGGATCGTTCATAGTGATCTCTCGAGTTGAAGCGATTGTGGCACGCAATCATACGTCACAACAATCTTCACGACCGTCTCGGGTTTTTGTTCGAGCAGCTCGAATCCGCGTTCGATTTCCGAGAATGGTACGCGATGTGTAATCAAGTCAGCTATTCCATCGAGAGAGCCGCGGCGAATCGTGTCGAAGAACCAGCGGCTCAGCTTTCGAACGTCTCCGCGCCCATCGGCGGATATCATCTCCAACTCGCCGAGATGGAATTCAGCTCCAAATACCGGATGGCTCGAATGTTGTCCCTTGAGTTGCGAAACGACGCAAATTCGTCCGTTTCGTTTCAGGGCCGCCATCGCGTCGCAGACGGCGTCGTATGAAGATGACGTCTCGATTGCCACGTCGAAGCCGTCTGACTCATACTGCTCATTCAAAAACTTCGCTACATCGAGATCGGAGGGATCTAGAGCCACATCGGCTCCAAGCTCGAGGGCGTGGGCACGTCGTAACTCGTAGGGATCTGTACCGATGATCCTACCGGCCCCGGCTAGGCGCCCGAGCTTGACCGTGAGCAATCCGATAAACCCCAGCCCCGTTACGAATAGGTCGTCTCCAACGAGCAGCCGTGATCGGCGGATTCCGTGCAGTGCGACCGCTGCCAAGGAGTAAATGACTGCTTGCTCGTCGCTGACTTCGTCTGGTACGGCAAAAAGCTTGTCCTCTGCTCGGACGATCTCCTCGGCGTGACCGTAGTGACCCACCACTCGTTGCCCCACCTCGAGTGACGAGACCTCGCCGCCTACGGCAACGACGTCCGCTACCTTTTCATATCCCAGCATACGTGGAAATTGGGCGAGGCCGACGCGGCCGGGACGAAAGCCAGACTGGAGCTGGGGATCTGAGCCGAAATACCACGCTGCCTCGGTGCCGCTGCTTATCGCTCCCATTCGCGTGCGCAGATGCACATCGTGAGGCCCAAGTGCCGGCAGCGATCTTTCTTCGTATCGGATATCTCGTGGACCATACAGCATCAACGTTTTGGGCATCTTGTTTTCCTCAGGCCGCCGTCTTGACCGCCGTGTGAATTGCAGCGACTCCGCCAAAGAACTTCTCGACGTTTTCGGGCTCGAGACCCGCAGCTGAGAGCATCGAGGAAACCTCGTCGGCGCTGAAGAATCGTCTTGCCGACTCGGCCAGATAACGATAGGCACCACCATTCCCCGAGATCGCCCCACCGACCATAGCAACTGCGGTCTTTAGGTAGGCGTGAAATCCGAAGCGCAGTAGTTCGTTTGTGGGCTGGCTCGTCTCCACGATCACGAAAGCACCGCCAGTCCTCAAGACGCGCCGCACCTCTGCCAGCGCCTGATCTTTGATGGGGTTCTTCCACGTGATGTTGCGGAAGCCGAAAGCGATCCCCACTACGTCGAAGTATTCGTCGGGGAAATCCATATGTCCGGCATCTCCTTCGACGAACTGCACGGTCTCTTCCAACCCTTTGCGGCTGGCTTTCTCCCGAGCGATATCGAGCATAGACTGTGAATAGTCTAGTCCGAAGACCTCCACTGGAGCAGGAGCCCTCCTGCGGAGATGGATGGCGAGGTCTCCGGTTCCACAACAGAGGTCCAACACTCGCGACGGGTTTCGGGCGATACACAGGTCCGCGGCTCGACTGCGCCAGCGTTCATCCAGCCGCAGTGTGAGAAGCCGGTTGAGCAAATCATACCGATCGGGCACCGCGTCAAACATCCGTTTGAGCGGTCGTCGCCCCCTCCTGGATTCGCGAATGTTAGCTGATCCTCCGCTTATGGTATCCGTCTTCTTCATTCAGAGTCAGTGCTCCGAGGTTCACCGGGTCAGGGTGGTGACTCTATGTGCGTCACTCCCAGGCCCACCTGTGCTGTACAGATTGTTCTCCAGTCCGGAACGAGTGTGAATCTAAGGGGGGGTCGCGGCGGCTGGTACGGCGGGTATCTTTTGAAATACTATGAGTGAGACTACGAAGACCTCTGTATCGGCGAGGCCGGGGACGGCTCCGGGCAGACCGGCGCGCGCAACGATTCCGCGTCGGCGGGCTTCAGACCTGTCGTCCTACGATTGCTCCGACATCGGCGATCGTTCCGGGCTCGATATCGTGAAAGACTGCCTGGAACTCATGCTCTCGTTGGAGTTCTTCCAGCGTTACAAGGCCAGGAGTTTCGAGCTACTCGAGATCGGCTCCGGTTCCAGCGTGTTGGAGGTGGGGTGTGGCACGGGTGTGGACGCAAGACAGCTGGCCTACATGGTGGGCGAAAAGGGATCCGTCCACGCGGTCGACAAGAGCGAGTCGATGATTGCCGAAGTCCGCAGACAGCCAGGCCTGCCCAAAGCTCTCGTTCCGAAAGTCGCTGATGTGTGCCGACTGCCGTTTGAAGACGGCATGTTCCACGCGGTCAGGGTGGATCGGACGCTCCAGCACGTCAAAGATCTCGAGACTGCTGTCAGAGAGATGGTGCGAGTAGTCGCCTCGGGTGGCCGTGTCGTTGCATGCGAACCAGACTGGGGAACACTGCAGATCGATTCGGAGGATGTGAAGACAACCAGAACCATGGCGCGAGTTCTCTGCGATAGCATTAGGCACGGGTGGGTTGGCAGGAGCATCTATCGGCATTTCGCTGCAGTCGGTCTCACAGATATCGAGGTGTATCCCGAAAACTTTGTAATGACGGACTTCAATACTGCCAACGAGGTCCTGCATATCGGGAGAACACTCAGAGATTGTGTCATCAAAGGCCTGCTTGACGAGTCTGCTGCGCGTAGCTGGTTCGAGGATCTCAGGGAGCGGGACGATCAAGGTCAGTTCTTCTCGGTCCTCACTCTTTATCTGGTACGCGGACGTAAACCACTCAATCGCCCACAAGTTTTCGAGCGCTTTCTCCAGAACCTGACCGGGAATAGCGATGAGTGAAGACAGTGGCAGGATACCGGACCTGACTCTCGAAACACTCTCGAGGACGTTTTATAAGGAAGCAACGAAATATGGATTCACGCACGTGGACTACGTGAGATACGTGAATCTGCTGCTGGACATGGCGATGCAGGGCCGCTCGAAACCAGCGGAACCGGGTGACGATGCCGGCTCTTCGGTCACGTTAACACAGGATGCTTTGTCGAGCGGTGAACTCGAGCTGCCCCTTCACGGAGAGGGGATCGTCGTCCGAAAGTTCGACGCAGAAGAGGACCTGCCGCTATTCGATCACTGGCTATCGGAACTCAGTGGGCGATATTTCCTACTCTCCCGCATAACAACCGAACGCCAGGACATCAGAGAGGTTGCAGCGAGCGATTCGAGCGTACTCGGGATTATCACACTGCCCGACTCGACACCTATTGGTTCGGTCGCGTTTCTAGACCACGACCTCGTGCACCGCAAAGCAGAGCTACGTAAGATGATTGGCGATCCGGAGCACCGTCGGAAGGGTTTCGCCACAAAGGCATCGGCGCTGTGGATCAGTTACGGAATTCGTACTCTGGGGCTCAAGAAGATATACGTCAACACGCTCAACGCCAACGTGGGCAATATCAAACTCAATGAAGAACTCGGATTCAAGATCGAGGGTATTCTGCGAAACGAGGTATTCATTGATGGGTCGTACCGTGATGTGCTGCGCATGAGTCTGTGGAGCGACTGACCAATCAAGGGGTAGGTTGACCCGCTGAGCGTCGATAAAAGGGCAGAGCAAACGAAGGGCCGAGGGGGTCCATGCTCCTCGGCCCTTCGCGCACTGGTCGCTGGGATGCCCCATCTACTCCTTACGAGAGTATACGACTGATCCCGCCCCCGTTTCCGGCGTGCCACACCTTGCCGCCATGGAAAACGCCCCCACGTCCAACCCCATCCAGAATCCTCTCTGCCGCGTAGACAGCGTCATGGCCGGATTCGAGGGAAACCGTATCGGGTTGTGTGTGGTACCATGGTTCTCCGAAGCACAGCATCTTACCCAAGACACGCTTTGGCGCCGGAGTCGGTGTGACTACCCCTACACATGTGTCGTCGCCAGCCAGGATTCGCCAGCCCGTTTCGTAAGTCTTTTTTCTGCCGTTCCCCTTCCTATCGGGGCCTTCGCAGTCGACTTCTATCTCGTCCTGAACGACCTGGTAACCGGCGTTCTGAAAACCCTTCAAAACCTTGGAAGTATCCCCAAGCATCGTGACCGCCTCGTGATAGTGTCTGCTTAGTAACAGTTACGTCGCTCGAGGACGAAAAGATTCAGAGTGGGACGGTGTACCCCGGTCCGGTTTCATTCCACAACCACCTCGTCTGCGAATAACCATGCCTGTCCGCACCATCGATCGAAACCTCGAATTCGGCCGGCTGCCCCAACTTGCCTCAGAAAATCCCGGCGGGATGAGTGACCCACCATTACAGGTGAGGTTTGATTCTCTTTGCAACGGCACGGCACTTCTCTTCGAGAAAAGCCACGTCCGCTTCGGAATGCGCGGCAGTGTTACAGCCGAAGGTCAAACCGGGTGCAGTGAACACATCCTCGAGTAGCAGGGCAAAGTGGACGATCTTGTGACCGAGGAGAACGTCACAGACCGCCGGATTGAGGTTTTCATCCGGTGTGATGTGCTCGGCCCCCTCCTGGTACGGGAACAACAGCATGTGTAGCGAATTCCCTGGCAATGCGTTGATGCGATCTCCGGCAAACCTCACGTGAATGCTCTCACTTGCGAACGCTTCGGTTACGCGCAAACGCAAAGACTTGCCGACCTCCGCCATGTGAGGATAGATCTTCTCCTCGTTTTCAGACAGGTACTCCAGGTACAGCTTTGCCGCAAGAAGTGATGCGGGGTGAGCGGAGTAAGTGCCGCCGGAAAACTTCACCCTCGAGGCCGTCGCGCTCCCCACCAGCTCCATTATTTCCCTTCTACCTGCGACCGCGGCAACCGGCATTCCACCTCCGATTGCTTTTCCGAGCGTCATGAGGTCAGGCTGAATCCCATACAATGCGCCGGTGTTTCGGGCGGCGTAGCGGAAGCCGGATATCACCTCATCGTGAACGAGCACCGTTCCGTGTTTCTCCGTGAGCCTTCGTGCCTCGTTCATGTATTCCTGCGTCGCAGGGAATAACCCGCCCGCGCCAATGACAGGTTCGATCAAGAAGCACGCAATGTTATCACCGTATCGGTCGAATTGATCAGCTAGGTGTGAAGGATCGTTGTATCGTGTTACTATGATCTCATCGGTGACCGCTGGTGGTATTCCTTCGCTGTCTACGCTGTCAAAACCATCACGGTATCCGACCCCCTTCAGTCCCCACGGATTCGCTCCGTGCCACCCGGCTCCGACCTTCATCACCATCGATCGACCGGTGAACGACCTCGCCATCATGATTGCGTACATGGTTGCGAGCGCTCCAGCACACGTGAACCGTACGCGATCGGACCCGGTAAGCCTGCAAATGAGTTCTGCTACTTCGATCTGCAACCGGTCGGTGAATCCCGTCTGCAGTCCGAACCCACTCTTCATCTGCTCAGCTACGGCATCCGTAATGAAGCTTGGATTATGACCTAAGATGTTGCCGTAGTGGCCTTGCCAGAAGTCGAGAATCTCGTGTCCGTCCTCATCGACTATCCATGCACCATCGGCGGCCACGATACGGGGAGCAAACGGCTGCAAAAGGCGTAGTGCATGGCTGCCGCCGTCTATCAAGTGCTTGGTGGCACGTTCATGAAGCTCCGCAGAAATTGGGGACCGCTGCCGGTACTCTTCGCCCATCTGCGCCACAAGTTCCGAATAGTCTCTCTGGACCATCGAGGTCTCCGAATGCATGAGTGGAGGTTTCAATGTCCAATATCCAACGACTAATGTCCAATTTCCATCGTAACGCCAAATATGTTACGCTGCTATCGAACCAGACGGCCGCGAAGGGGTAAGGAAGATCCGTTAACCCGGAAGGATTTCCTGATGAACTTGACCGTCTATTTGGCAGGCGAGATTCACACCGACTGGCGTGAACGAATAACCGCGGGCATTGCGGAATACGAGCTGTCCGTGACGGTCCTAGCCCCAGTCACCGATCACGAGGCGAGTGATAACGTTGGCGTGGACATTCTCGGGGCTGAGGAAGACCCTTTTTGGAAGGATCGCAAAGGCGCGGGTGTAAACGCCGTCCGCACGAGAACCGCGGTTCATAAGTCAGACATCGTCGTGGTGAAGTTTGGAGAACAATATCGGCAGTGGAATGCTGCTTTCGAGGCAGGCTATGCGGTGGCGTTGGGGAAGTCGTTGATTGTTCTGCACAGTCCAGACTTGACTCACGCGCTCAAGGAAATCGACGCGGCTGCGATGGCTGTGGCTGAATCGCCGGAGCAGGTTATTGAGATCCTTCGCTACGTAGCACCACAGAGGTAACGGCCTCACGGGCTTGAATCGGAACGTTTGGCTGGGCCGTGAAGGTTTCAAAAGGATATACCTCGGAGCAGACATGTACTCAGAGACGATGAGGCTAACCTGGGCGTCAACAAGGGCATTCTACGCGATATGTATCCTCTGGTGTTTACCTTGCGTTTCTCACACCCAAGAAGACTCTCAGTTCCCGGCCACCGCTCGTGTATTGGTGGATGGTGTCTTCGAGCGATGTGAAGGCATCGCGTTCAACGGGGAGGGAAAGCTCTTCGTGGCCGGCAACAGCAGGCTATGGCACGTAAACACAGACGGTGAGGCAACGGAAATAGTCCAGTTGTACTCGAACCTCGGCCTCGCGCCGATCGGAGACAGAGATATTCTGATGGCCGATTTCGGCCCAACCAACCGGTTCAGCAATGGACCCAATGCCGACGGCATAGTGTGGCGAATCACTCCCGAAGGCGACACGACGCGAATTGTCGACGGCGGTTTCGGCGACCCGAACTTCGTGTTGGTCCGGGCCGACGGCTCGATTCTCGTGTCTGATGACGCCACTGACGAGATCTTGCTCGTGCTTCCGGACGGGCGGTCAGGCGTCTTTTCGGATGCGGTCGGACACCCCAACGGCCTCGCCCTATCTGCCGATGAATCGACATTGTATGTAGCTCAGATCTTCAAGAGCATTCGCCCGGTGGTGCCTGATGGTCGGGTCTGGGCACTACCCCTCACTGACGGTATGCCCTCGGGAGTACCAGAACTTCTGGCAGACCTTGGCGACAGCGCTGCGAACGACGGTTTGGCCATGGACGAGTACGGTCGTGTTTATGTGGCGGCGAACGGCTCAGGGGAAATTTGGCGCATAGATCCGGAGACGCGTGCAACAGTGCTGATTGCCGAGAACATGCCTGGAGCCGCGAGCATCGCTTTTGGCGAGGGTGACTTTGACCACCACGCGATATATGTCACTTCGACCCGTACCGGAAAGGTCTGGGAGGTGCGTGTGGGTGCGGCTGGGGCGCCGCTACATCGATAGGGTGCCCAATGTCCAGCAAGGAGTATCCAATAGACACCCGAGATACCACTCGACACATGGAGCCGGTTGAGTAATTTGGTAAGCAAGGGAGGAATTCTCAGTTTGTTCACTTGCTCGGTTACGGCACACCTTTAGCGTCGTTGAGGATACGACATTGGCCACGATACTAGTAGTCGACGACGAGTCATCAATTCGCAGTTCCCTGGGTCGTTTCCTTCAGGTCAAAAAGCACGACGTTCTGGAGGCGTGTGACGGGATTGAAGCGCTCGACGCACTCGCGGCGCATGAGGTGGACCTGGCCATCGTCGATCTGGTGATGCCTCGCATGAACGGACTCGAACTCATCGACCGGATGCGCACCGAGTTCGCTGACACGCAAATCCTAGTGATATCTGCCTATCCGGATGTGTGTGAGCTTGGAGACCTTGAGGCAAATGTGGCTGGCGTGTTGAGGAAACCATTCGAGCTAAAGCACTTGGCTGAAGCCCTAGATACCGCGCTAGGGGTTGCGTAACGCACCTCTAGTCCGACGTACCTCGGAATTCTCCGAGTCAGTGCGCCGGCTTCTTGTACACTTTCTCTCCCGCCTGAATTCTCACCGGCAACTGGTTCTGTCGTGGCGGTAGCGGGCAAGTGGCGAATTCTGTAAACGCGCAGGGTGGGTTCGTTGCCCTGTTGAAATCGATGAACATTCGATCGCGATTATCCGGGGCGTTGACCGTGAGGAATCGCCCACCTCCATATGTCTCGTTTGCGTTGGTTCTGTCGCCAAAGACGATAGAAAACCGCTCCCCGCTGGGGTCTCCGGTCACGTCGATCCGAAGGTCTTCACCGTCTACCTCGAACACTACAGCGCCGGGCGAGGGTGCAACGGAGACCGTTCCGATGATGTTGGGTATTCTGATCATCTTCGGAGGGTCGTAGCGGTCAAACCGGGCAGGAATTCGCCAGTCCAGGCTGACCGGGAATGTCTCGATGCCGTCGAACGCAGAAATTGCCGGGTTCTCCGTATCCCTCAGCCTTATCCCGACGCGGTCTGCCCGCTCGATAACGAACCAGTGCAGCGAGCCCAAGTGTGCGGTCGTTGGGTGGCGAGGGTCTCCAGATGTCAACATGAGTGACGTAACCGGCTGTCCGTTGTGTGTTACCGGTACACCGGGCTTCACCCTCATTTCGACGCTGTTGCCTGTGCGGGAAAACACCCCGATCCTCGGTGGCGCTGACGGTGGGAAGACGAGGTTGTTACTCGGGTCGCTCCCGAAGCTGTTGGGTCCTGCCTCCAACCAGTACAGGCCGGCCAGAGAGAACCAACTGTCGGGTCTTCTCAAAGATTCTACCCTCTGTGCGTGCCACGCTTCGATCTCGCTGCGATGGTCGTCGGGGTCCAGGTTGGGCATTCCAGGTGAACACGCCAGCGAAGTGACGAGGGCCGGCAGTATACTGAAGCGGATATTTGGCGAAAAGGTTTTCTTTGTCACTCGTGTTTCCCCAATGTCAGCTGCCTTCGTAAAGTAACCTTGGTGATCCTCTGGGCAGCTTACACATTGGTGTCCGCCTCGTAGATTATGTCGATCCCTTCACCGTGACTGAACCATGCGCCCGTTTCGTCCGGTAGCTCGATTCGGTCATGAATGCACTGGCAGAGAGGGCAAGCCGCGGGATATTAGCAGCTGCCCACAGGGTGAGGGATGGACTCACCGAGAGTGAGGCGGTATTGGTTCAAACCAAACCCGGAGGGTGGGCCGATCAGCCGAAGATTCGTGGACACCTAAGCCGGGTTGCCCTTGGCACGTTTGAAAACCTGGTTGAGGTCGACGTGCTCCAGTTTCGTCACATGCTCCGCAATGTAACGGAGGATCACAAATGACCAACAAGTATTCTCGCCGCCAGTTCTTAGGAGTTGCTGGGGGGGCAGTTAGTCTCACCGCCGCTACTGCATGCGCGACTAAATCGGCTCCAGGTCAGGCACCAGGACCAGGCTCCGCCCCGCCCCCGGTGCTGCCGACTGACAGCTATGACCCGTGGGTGGAGGTCATTAGAGACGGATACCACAACAATGTGCGCGAAGTGTCACGTCTCGCCTCCGGCCGCCCGATTCTCGCGGTCATCAAAAACAACGCCTACGGCATCGGCGACGAGACCGTCGGCCCATTGATGAACAGTTTCCCGGAAGTGGGTGGCATAGCATGCGTGAGGGTGCAGGAGGCTTTGGCTATGAGGGCTGCAGGCGTGACAAAGCCGATCTTGGTGATGGCGGAAGTCACCGAACCTGAGATGGAGTTGTTGGCTAGGCATGATGTAGCAGCGTCAGTGTGGCTCGACGACGCGCCAGCGCGTATTGAGCGAGTGGCGAGACGCGTGGGGCACCCAGTTCAGGTACAGTTATACGTGGATTCTGGCATGGGAAGAGAGGGGATGCCCTATAAGCGTGCCCGACCGTGGATGCATGAGTTGTGCTCGAGTGATTCGGCAAATGTCGTTGGCACATTCACGATGTTTGTGCATGAGGAAGAGTTCGACCGGGTGCAACTAGCGCGCTTCGAAGAGTTGGTCTCCTGGGCAAGAGGGCAGGGACTGGCACTCGGCACGCTGCACTCGTCTCCTACTTTTGAGGTGTTCCAGCTGCCCGACGCTCATATGGATATGGTCCGCCCGGGGAACGCACTATTTGGTAACTATCCAAGCGCCGAAGGTGCGCAGGAAATGGCGGACCTCCGACCGGTCTTTCGGCTTCGAACACGGGTTATTCGGGTTGAGCGGTTGGAACCGGGTGAGAGTGCGGGATTCTACCGCTCGTTCATAGCGGATACGCCGACCTGGATTGCTCTGCTACCAGTGGGCCACACCGACGGTTATCCGCCAACTGCGCGCGGCACCTGTGAGGTCCTCATAAACGATCGTCTATACCCTGTGATCGCTGGTCCAAATTCGGCACACACGATCTTGAATATTGGCGCAGACAGAACAGTTGAGGTGGGTGATGTTGCCACGCTCATTGGTCCCGATCATGAGGCGATATTCCCGCACACCGTATGTGAGCGAACGGGGGTTCGATTCTTGGCGCTCATCACGAAGCTGAACGGTAGGCTACGGCGGCATTTGGTTTAGCCGTGCAGCGATATAAGACATTGTTTTGGAACGGTTCAGGATCGTAAATCGGCGGCTGACGTATTCACCAGACTCTATTGTCGATTCGCGATTGTTGTTGCCGCGGCCTGTAGCAGCACACCCATCAAATTCATCTGTGATAGGTGATTGACTATGAATGACTCAGGACGATTGCCACGACGTGTTTTCCTGGCCGGTGCGGCCGGATTCATCGGGATACCTGGCGTTGCAGCAGCCAGTGGTTGTGGGATGCGGGGTCAAAGAGGCAGCCGAATTGCACTGCGGGAGCCAGGGCCGATGGTACCTCCGGTGCCGGCAATACTATTGACGGTAAACGGAATGCCGGGCGACCCGGACGAGATTACGGTGCTTTGGACGTTCATTGTAAATGGAGAACCGCCTCAGATTGGGGTAGCAGCGGCTCACGAGCACATTGCGGGGAATTTGATCGCGCACCACGGTGAATTCGTACTCAATGTGCCGGTCGCGGACATAGTTGAGCATTTCGATCGAGTCGACATGAACTCGTCACGAGTCGGTGACAAGTTCGAGCTGTCTGGCCTCACGAGGGGGAATGCAGGCGTCGTTGATGCGCCCACAGTCGAGGAATGCCCGATACAGGTGGAGTGTCGGGTGTTCGACGCCGTCGAGGTGCCGCCGATGCGCACGATCTTCCTAGCCGATGTGGTGGCGACCACGGTCCTCGACGGAGTTGTGGACGAAAACGAGCGGTTGGTGGTGCCAAACGTTCCGTTCTTTGGGATGACGGCCGGCAGCGGTGAGTTCTATACAATGGCGGAGGCGGTAGGGCATATCGGGCACACAGTTGGAAGGGACGATATTCGGTACTAGGGTACCGGATCCTCCGATAACGCAGGTTCAACGTCTTGGCTGATTCCTGCGTATTTCCAGGTAACAAGATGGCGTTTGAGTGAAAGGTGTGGAAGCGGATGAGTCTCGTGAGCAAGACTCCGCTCGGCAAGTGGTTTCTCTTGTACTGGAGCCGAGAATCAAATGAAGCGTACTCTGTTGCTAATCACCGTTGTTCACCTCCTTGCAGGCCTTACCGCTGATGTCGGTGTTGTGGCGCAGGAACCTGCACCGACGCAGGTCACACAGACGTTGTCAGTGTTTCTGGATTGCAGTGGGCGCAGCTGCGACCGTGACCACTTCCGGCGTGAAATAGAATGGGTGAATTGGGCTCGCGATCGGAATGATGCGGACGTTCACTTGCTCGTTACTACTCAGCAAACTGGCGGAAATGGGTGGCAATACACACTCGACTACATTGGCCTCGGAGGCTTCGACGGCGCGAACAAATCACTATCCCACACTTCTGATGCCAATGATACAGATGCTGAGGTCCGCGACGCGCTCACGCAGACTATAGCGCTGGGTCTGGTTCAATACGCCGAGAACACGTCGGTGGGTTCAATGCTGCGTATCCAGTATCGTCCCTTGCGATCTGGGGCGGCGCCAGCGCGAGTCGAGGAACATGATCCATGGAACCTCTGGATGTTTCGCGTGAGTGTGAATGGAAACGTCGAAAGAGAGGCGCAGCAGAACAGCTACTCCATCGGAGGGTCAGGGAGTGCTGACCGCGTGACGGAGGATCTCAAAATCAATCTCGATCTCCGCGGTGAATATGAACACGAGACTTACGTAACATCAGACGGTTCGGAGAACTCATACGTCAGCGAGGACTACAGCGCGAACCTGCTGATGGTTTGGAGCCTGGGTAACAACTGGTCGGTAGGCGGTAAGGCAAACGCAGACCGCTCGACCTACGAGAATCGAGATTTGGCGGTGTCTGGTGGCCCCGCAATAGAGTTCAACTTCTTCCCATACAGTGAATCCACCCGGCGGTCGGTGACGTTACGCTATGGATTTGAGGTGGTGAGTTTCAATTACGAAGAGATAACGGTTGAAGTCAAAATGGACGAGGTTCTCCCTCGACACAGCTTGACGCTATCATCGGCAATACAGCAACCTTGGGGTGACATTAACGGTTCGATCGAGGCGATCCAATACTTGCATGAGCTAGCCACCCATCGGATCAACGTGTCTGGCAGAATCGAGTATCGGATATTTCGTGGTCTGAACCTCAATTTCGGAGGGAGCTTTTCCCGTATCAAGGACCAGTTCTATCTCTCCGCGGCCGGGCTCGAAGACGACGACATTCTATTGGAACGGTTGGATCGAGAGACAGATTTTTCGTATGACCTGCGAGCGGGTTTTAGCATCGTGTTCGGATCGAAATTTGCAAACATCGTCAATCCGAGGATGGGGCGTCGGCGCGGCTTTTACGGGCGGCATTGAGAAAGGTGAGTTATGCGCGGCGAGTGGTAAGTCGGGCTGTACACCTTACTAACTATGCACGACTCACAACTCACTCCTCTCTCAACGCCTCCATCGGATCAACTCTGCTTGCTCTGCGTGCGGGGAGATAGCACGCGAACAGAGCGACGGTCAGCAGGACCCCAACCACACAACATACCGGTGACCCGTGAGAGAATGAGGGTAAGCCCGAATACCGCGTAGTCGCTCCCGATTTCGTCCAGCCGAGGCAGGTACGGAGGACAGGCGAAAGAAGTTTCAACTGAAGAGTGGGGCCCGATACTCCCTGGTTGGGAGCATAGTTCCTTGGAGAGTGTGCGGCAGGTTGGGTTATCGGTTACATGTCAGTTTCCAACTATCGCCGCAATCCTCAAGATCCCAACCATCGCCAATCCGAATCCCACGGCGCCCTGAACAACAAATGTCACGATCCAGATCAAGGCAGCTTCCCTCCACATGGCGCAGGAAAATGCGAGTCTGTATATGACAATCGGAACAAGTGAATACGCGATCAGCAACGCGACCAACAGTGGCGCCTGAAAGAAGAAGGCGAAAAACAAAAAGACTGCCAATGACAATGGGTTGAGAATGATCTGTGCGAGGAATGCTTTGGCATAGGTTGGGTGATGAAGGTTCTGGATTCGCTTGGCAGTGAATCCTGCGGTTACCACTCCGACAATGAACAGGATAACGCAAGCGAGCCAAACTGCCTGGACTATCGAACTTTCTCGTGGCACTTCCTGCAGGGGGGTGTTCAACAAGTGAACGAACTCGAACATGCGGTGCTCCTAGCGAATGGGCGCCACCAATGTGGGATTGTCCCTCGTCACATGCAACACTCACTCCCTCCTCCATTCTTTTCCCCTAGCGACATCTTCTTTTCGTCAACAACTTATTCTTGCAGGTACGTCTGCATGACTGTCGGATATCGGACGGGAGGAAGTCATGGCGATTGTCGAAAAAGAGCGGATCTTCACAGCTGTGAAACAGTCCGAGCAGCAGATAGTGGAACTGGTAGAAAGGCTTGTTTCGATACCCACCGAAAACCCACCCGGGGCGCTATACAGGGAGTGTGTTCAGGTAATCTCGGACGAAATGAAGCGAGTAGGCCTCGATTTCGAGGTAAAGGAGATTCCTGAAACGGTGTCCGTTAGTGACGACGAGGAATACCCGAGGTTTGCCGTACTCGCCCGGCACGGCATAGGTGAACCAGTGCTCCATTTCCATGGCCACTACGACGTCGTACCCGCCGAGGACCAAGCGCTGTTCGAGCCAGAGAATCGCGATGGCCGGATCCACGGTAGGGGGTCGTCAGATATGAAGAGCGGCCTGGCCGCAATGATCTACGCAATCGACGCCCTGAAGGCCTGTGAAATTGAACTGCATGGTTCGATAAGCCTCTCGATTGTACCGGACGAAGAGACAGGCGGTGTGCTCGGATCGAAATACCTTACAGAGGCGGGCCACATCGCACAGGCCGGCATCGGCATGCTGACGGCCGAACCGACGAGCGGTGCCATATGGAATGCCAGTAGGGGAGCCATCTCGCTGTTGATCAGGGTCAAAGGCGTTCCAATGCATGTGGGATTGCAGCACGACGGTGTGAATGCGTTTGACAACATGGTAGTGGTCGCCAACGCACTGACCGAGCTTAAGCGCGAGGTAGAGGTGCGCAGCACCGCATACAACATTCAGCCCGCTGAAGCGCGGCACTGCATCATGATGCTGGGTGGACGTTGCGAAGGTGGAACCAACTTCAATCTCGTACCAGGAGAGTGCTCGTTTACGGTGGACCGACGTATCAACCCCGAGGAAGACTTCCACACCGAGAAGCAGAGGCTGTTCGACGTTTTGCAGAACCTTCGGGATCAAGGAATAGACATCGAGGTCGAAGTGATACAGGAGGGTGCGTCCGCAGGTGTTTCGGAGGACACTCCGGTTGCACGGGCACTCGCTAGCAACGTTGAGTTAGTCACCGGCGCTCGACCTGAGTTTGAAATGTGTCCAGGTCTTTTGGAGATCCGGTTCTACGCGGGGAAGGGGATTCCGGCGTTCGCATATGGTCCGGGCATCTTAGAGGTTTCGCATGGACCCGATGAATTTGTGCCGATCGCAAATGTCTTGGATTGTGCGGTGATATATGCACTCACCGCCTGCGACGTTTTAGGCGTCTGACCCAAGAGATCTCCTATGTCAAAACCCGCCTTGATCAACGACGATGCCCTCAACGCTTTCTGTAGGGATTCGGTCGCATACCTCGAGGGAAGGGCCGAAGGACTGTTGTCAGGACTCACATTTGCGGCCAAGGACATATTTGATGTCGCCGGACACGTGACCGGCGGCGGGAATCCAGATTGGAAAGCCACGCATGATGCAGCTACATACACCGCCTGGCCGATCGAAGCGCTGGTGGATGTAGGGGCAACATTGGTTGGCAAGACCCATACGGTGGAGCTCACCCGCGGCATCTTTGGAGAAAACCCACACTATGGCACGCCCGTGAACCCGCGCGCTCCGGGACACGATCCGGGTGGTTCGTCCAACGGTTCGGCATCTGCGGTTGCGGGTGGCCTCGTCGACTTTGCACTTGGCTCTGACACGCTCGGTTCTGTGAGGATTCCGGCCAGCAATTGTGGGCTATATGGCATGCGCACCACTCATGGTCGGATACCGTTGGATGGGATGATACTTCAGGCGCCGAGTTACGACACGGTCGGGTGGTTCGCGCGTGACGCCGAAATGTTTTCGCGAGTGGGAAGCGTCCTCCTGCGGGATGGACCAACATCGCGGCGGCCCGCGCGGTTGGTAGTGGCAGAAGATGCTTTTGAACTTGCGGACGAGACCATTTCTCAGGCACTGAAGCCTTTTGTGGAGAATATTGCCGGTATTCTCGGTGGTTTGAGCTCGGAGCGACTTGCGGATACGAGTCTCAGCGAATGGCACCAACAACAGCTGATACTACAGAGTCGGGAAGCGTGGCACAGTGTCAAAGACTGGGTGGATCGAGTGAATCCTCGCATGAGCTATTTGGTGGCCAAGCGCTACGTCTTCGCAAGCGAGATATCCAACGCCGATATCGAGGCCGCAACGGCAAAAAGAAGTGCCATTCAGAAGCGAATGGCCGAAGTATTAGGAAGCGATACAGTAGTGTGCCTGCCGACCGCGGCAAAGACTGCTAGGCCTCTGCACGAAAGGCTCTCCGTACGCCAGGAAATTCAGGAAACAACTTATTGCCTGGTGACGATCGCTAGCACGGTTGGCGTGCCTCAGATCAATCTGCCGCTTGCCGAAGTGGATGGGTTGCCGGTAGGACTCTCATTGATGGGTCCAAGAGCGTCGGACGAGATGCTGATGGAACTGGCGTTGGAGATCGAAAACGCTATCTCGCCATCAACTTCCTCTCGCTGAGCCGGTGGCCTAGTTTAGTAGACAATCGGGAGATCTCATGGATCCGGGTCCGTTTATAGCACTTGCATTTGTTTCACCCGCCCTCGTAGCGGCGGTCGGCTCTGTATGGCTCGGTGCGAAGTTCTTCAACCGCTGGAGTCAGAAGAAAGACAATCTGCACGAAGCGATCGAACGGCTCGAAGCGGAGATCGGAGACATTCACGAACGGCTCGATTTCCACGAGCGCCTACTGGAGCAGCATAGGGACGCCGATCGGCTCGGGGGCGGTCGATAGATTCAGACAGGAACGCCGGAGGTGGTGCGATGAAAAGAAGCATTGTCGTAGCGCTTGGAGTAGCGTTGCTAGCCGGAAGCGCGTTCGCCCAGGCTTCGTTCCAGGAAGACGTCCTGCAGACTTCGGCTGGGGAGCTGAAGATCACCTTTGTCGGCCACGGGACGCTGATGTTCACTTTCGGCGATATGGTGATCCATGTCGATCCCTGGTCTCGAGCCGCCGAGTATGGCAGTATGCCGAAAGCAGATCTGATCCTGGTAACGCATGAGCACGGGGATCATCTCGATGCCGGTGCTATCGATTTGGTGAAGCAGGACAATACCTCGCTAGTGGTAACGGAATTATGTGCCGAGAGGCTCGGAACGGGGATTGTTATGAGGAATGACGATACCCGTACAATCGGCGGTGTGGTGCTCGAGGCAGTACCCGCATACAACCTCGTGAACAAAAGGCCAAACGGGTCTCCCTTTCATCCGAAGGGTGTAGGCAACGGCTATGTGCTGACGTTTGGAGATACGCGGGTCTACGTGGCTGGCGATACTGAAAACACGCCAGAGATGAAGAGCTTGGAGGACATCGACATTGCATTCCTACCTATGAACCTTCCGTACACGATGGACCCGACGATGGTAGCGGACGCGGCAAGGGCGTTTCGGCCGAAGATTCTCTATCCGTACCACTATGGTGAAACCGAAGTCTCTGCCCTGATTGAGTTGTTGTCTGATATTCCCGAGATCGAGGTGCGAGTCAGAGATATGAGCTGATGTGAAATGACTCCCCCTTCCTCAAACGAGGTTTCCATTCCAGATTTCATACACTATGACTGATAGCTATGATGATGATCGCCGGCTGATACCCGATAGGCGAGCCGGCATGGATAGGCGAGATGGGCGCGACCGACGCCGTATCGAAGATCGGCTCAACGCCAGACGACTGCCCGACGAGTTTGCACAGGCGGCCGGCGGCTCCGACGATCGTGTGACTGGATTGGTCAACAGATATTGGGCTGGCTACGCCGAACCGGCGAAAGGGCAGCTTGCACAGGCCCTCCTGCCGGTTCTCGAGGAGCTTGTGGAACCGGGAGCTCCTGTGACGGAGCATCACAGAGAGAAGTGTGTTGAGGTGGTCGTAGACTGGTCGGAACGAATGGAGCCGGTTTCTATGGACTAAAGGGCTCAGACATCTGACCCACTGCTGTCAATGCCGCAGAGCAAATTCTGCGGCATTTTCTATTTGTGTATTGCCAGAGCGATCTTTTCCCCCGCTGTGTCGGGTTGGTTCTAATGTCTGTCCAAATTTTGGACACATTCTGGAACAGGTCGGGTAGAAGAGGCGAGCAAGTCGTTGTTTTTCAATGGGTTACGTGCGGAAGTTCCGGTGGCACACAGCCTGCATTAGTGTGAAACGAACTTAGCGCAAATGAGGCTGAAAAATGTTGTCCCGTGAGTCTGAATCGAAAGAGTCCAACGGCAATGCTCAGGAATGGGAGCCGGTACATGAGCGTGAGCTGAGGCTGCGGAAGGAAGGGAAAAAAGTCGTGAAAGTCGAAAAGTGTGGAAAGATCATCGGCAGGATCATTTCACCAGTCGACGGCGACATCTTCGGACCTTGGCGTGGAGCCGTCTATCTAGCCCGCGACTAACGATACGATTTTCGTTCGGCGCCAACGCTCTTCCGCTGTTGCCCCGGTGCCAATAGGCACCTGTGGCCGACCGTCCGACCGTCCGCCCTACCGCCCCACCGCTTTTGCCGACATCTTTCCACCCGACTCGATTCTCACCATCGGAGCACGCCGCTATGCCTAGCTTTTCGATCAATCGTGTCTTGCCCACGATACTGCTATTCTGCTGCCTCTCCGCTGCTGCTGCAGCACAGAGTGACGGCTTCAAGCTCTACATCTCCTGCGATATGGAGGGAGTCGTTGCCACCATGACTGGTGACCACCTTGGTCCGGGTGGCTTTGAATACCAGGCGGCGCGAAGGTGGCAAACCCAGGAGGTTCTTGCGGCCATTGAGGCTGCTCGAGAGTCCGGTGTGACCGAGATACTGATAAGCGACTCCCACGGCAACGGTGAAAACCTACTGGTGGACATGCTTCCCGAGGATGTGATGCTGGTGCGCTCCTGGCCACGGCCGCTGTCGATGATGGAGGGCATCGATTCGACTTTCGACGCCGCGATCCTACTAGGCTATCACGCTTCCACGTTGAACCCGGACGGCGTCCGTGCACATACGATTTCCAGCGGGCGGCTAGCAGGTGTATGGCTCAATGAGCGGCCCATGCCCGAGGCCGGGATCAGCGCTGCCGTTGCGGGCTATTACGGTGTACCAGTGATCATGATCTCCGGAGATGATGCCGCAGTGGCCGAAGCGCAAGATGTCATTGGTGACATCGAGGGGGCAGTGCTCAAATGGAACATCAGTTTTCACGCAGCCAAGACGATCATGCCGTCCGCGGCCTACCGGTTGATCGGAGAAAAAGTTCGTACGGCGCTGCGAC
>JBDHHK010000077.1:0-19023 GCA_039589395.1 Gemmatimonadota bacterium | reverse complement strand
TCTTCCATGAGATCGTCGTGGGTGTGTAGACGTCCTGCCGTGTCAACCAGTACCACATCGATGCCTCGAGCGGTTGCAGCTTCTAGTGCATCGAAAACGACTGCCGCGGGATCTCCACCGCTAGTCCCAACGACACATGGAACGTCGAGTCTCTTAGCCCACTCATTAATCTGTTCCGTGGCACCGGCTCTGAATGTGTCTGCCGCCGAAAGGAGGATGCTCTTGCCGTCTCTTTGCAGCCGCCGCGTGAGTTTGGCTATTTGCGTCGTCTTACCAACACCGTTGACGCCCAACACCAGGATGACCCCCGGACCCTGTCCGTCTCCCAGATCGAGTCGCCCTGGCTGGTCGGGCCCCATGAGGTGCGCGACGACATGGTCTTTCAGCCAGGACCTCACGGCTTCATGTGTTTTGAGGGTGCCGCGCCGGAATTCATCTTCCAACTGCTCGGCTAGTTCGAATGCAGTCGGACCAAAGTCTGCTTCTGCTAAGACACGCTCGACATTATCCAAGGAATCGCGATCGATGCCTTTGACCAAGACCGTGACGTCAGTGAGCGCCACGCGTTTGATCTTCGTCCACAACCCACCCTTCATGGAAGCCCCCTCTGGTGGCGCCACGCCCACTCCGCGGAAAGCGCCACCACCACAATCACAAACAGCCACCAATTGTCTCGGGCGAAACGCTCGAGCAGAATTCTCCCAGCTGAGCCACCGCCTGCCAGACCAGCCACCATCCGCGGGTGGTACTCATCCGAGTACTCCTCGACAACCGTCACTCCACGGATTCCGCCCGCGTCGGAAACAAGCCATCTGTACGTTCCGGGTTGTAGCAACACCGACGCGGTTCCACGAGAATCGAAACGTGCCACAGGCGTGACTGCGTCGCCGTCACCGTTGCGCAGAAACGACACGGCCAGAGAATCGGGAACAGAGTCTCGAGTCCATTGGAACAATGTCGGTTCGCCGCGACTCACCACGGTGCTCGAGATCATGGGTGTTTCACTTGGAAGCCGCTCGGATCCCAACAGCCAATCGACACCCGACGCGATCAGAGCCCTGTATGCTTCGCGCTCAGCACCACCGCGAAGTCTCCATCTCCACCAGCCGGTTCCGTATGTTGCCAGCATTCGGACACCGTCTGAGTCGTTGCCGGCAAACGCAGGACGTTCGGCACCCCGACGACCTTGCCTCGCGGATATAGCCACCCAGCCGCCCGGATCCACGGGTTGTTGCGCCAGCCCGATCACCGGCGGCAATGAATCCCACTGTACGACCGCGAGGCGGCCCGCGAGCGGTGAAGCCTGCATCGTACCCGACAGGTACCAGTCGCGCTGAGTGGTGTACCCCGATCCATGGATTATCGTGGGCCATATCCACGCGGGCAAGCGCCGGCGAGCGAAAGTGGTATTGTCTCCGGCCCCACGGAGCACCAACATTGCGGCTCTCCGCGCAAATCGTTGCACAGACTGCTCGGGGATCGGGAGGCCGGAACTCATATCGATCCAAACGTTCGGAGTAATGTGAGCATATCCGCGCACGGTGGTGCGCGCGATCTCACCGAGCTCAGCCACGAGAAAGCGGCCCTCCCAGTCGGGCGGATCCAGCAACACAACAACCGCTGGTTGCTCTGTCACCAAAACGACCCTAGCGCGTTCATCGTCACCAGGTATTACGTCGCCGGGAGCCCGAACTCGAACCCGGAGGACATTGATTCCGCCCGGGATCAGTTGTGGCGGTATCGTGAGACTGCGCCGAGCAACGCCGGGAGCGGGGGGCAGATCAATCTCTCGGCTCAAAACTCGGCGGCCAGCGGCGAATATATCGAGGTTCGCGATAGTTGAACCCAGGTCTCCCCAGTTGCCGAGTGTCACCGTCACCAAAACCGAATCGCCACTCGAGATCCGTCCGGGAATAGCTACGTCCAGGAGGGCAACATTGGCCGCGGTGTCTCGCGGCAACGTGAGAACGGATGCATTCTCCAGTAGGCGCGGATCCAAGATCCCGGCGTCGTCGAGCTCACCGTCGGTAACCACAAACACCGGACCACCCAGCGCCGCGGCAGAACGAAGTGCGTCCGATACACGGCTAGCTGCCTCATATGGCACTTCAAAATCAAACTCGCTCACCCCAGTCCCAAACCGATAGATCGTGCCCTCCGCCCCTGCCAGCACCTGTGCTGTGTCCAGCGCGGCCTCCCACATGCCCCCTGGAACCGCCATGGACAGCGAGGCGTCGAGGAGTACCACAGGAGAGCCACCGGATTGCCGCTCCGAGCTGCCCGGGTTGACCATGAGTAGCACGAGCGAGCCCATGGCAAGCGTGCGTAGTGCCGCCAGCCCCGCACCCTCTAGACCCAGCTGCTCCCTTCGCAGGTAAACAAATCCAGCACCTCCAGCGACGATGGCCGTCACCACGACAACGGTCAGCATCCGTCAGACTCCGTACGACGTGTGCTTGACCCGCTCACGAGATTTTCTGCGGGAAGATGCGGCATTTGATAAGGAGAGATGATGACCTAAGGATCGCGATCGGCAGCTACGATGCCAGCTGTGCGACCTGCGAGCAACAGATCGTAGCGGGCCATAATGGCCTCGAATTCAGCGTGCCGGTCGGCCGGCAACGGCCTACCGCTGTCCTGCTGCAGGCGCAACGGATCCACCTGTTGGCCGTTTCTGATGAGTTCGTAATGCACATGCGGACCATTCGCAAGCCCTGTCGCGCCCGAGTAGCCGATTACGTCTCCTTGGTTCACGTAGACACCCACGCTGAGGCCTCGAGCAAACCGGCTCATGTGTGCGTAGCGAGTCTCGAAGGAGCCGGCATGGCGAATGGACACCATGTTGCCGTACCCACCCCACCACTGAACGCGAGTGACAGTTCCGCTGCCCGTGGCCATGATCGTAGAGCCTGGGGCCGCGCCATAATCGACACCTGGATGTGGCCGGCGGATTCTCAGGACGGGGTGCATGCGACTGCGGGAAAAACGCGAAGTGATCCGAGTGATCCTGACCGGTGAGAGTTTGAACGCGCGCTTCAGCGAACGCTTCTGCTCATCATAGTACATGTTGCGGCCTCGCTCGTCCGCGATCACATACGCGGTCCGCTCCCTGCGATTCGCTTCCACCTTCGCGGCGAGGATACGTCCGAAGCGCACATCGCCCAACGCCGAGGTCAGTCGCTCATAGACGACGTTGAATCGATCGCCGGGCCGGCTTTCCCTGTTGAAATCGATCACAAAACCAAACACACCATCGGCCAATTCGCTCACCATGAACATGCGGTTGCCGGAATCGAGCACGGAATCGGGAATGAGCTGATTGATCGCCAGCCACAGCGATGACTCGACCGTGCCTACCAGGTGTTCAACATGTGCGGTCCAAACAATCTCCTCGGACCTGCCGGTCCAAACATCCGCCGTGTCTCTATCGATCGTGAGGAGCTGCTCGTCACCCAATCGAACCGTCACACGGTTTGGCGTGGGATCGTTCGGCACGTAGCGGAAACTGAATACTTGACCTGGGCGGATCCGCCTGGGATTGAGACCTTCGGCTGCGGCGAGGACATCGAGGAGTTCAGAACCGGCGATGTTGTGTCGAGCAAAGAGGTGCGAGAGTGTCTCGTCTCGTCCAACAGTGTCGGCCCGCACGTGATACGCTGCTGACACTACGATCGGCGACGCCACCGGCAACCGTCGCGCAGCGAGGGCTGCTCCGGCAGTCCAAGCAACTGCTGCAAAAAGGATTGTACCTACGAGGACAACCCGGAACGCCCGCCCGCGCATCAGTCCATCTGCCTCCTGATGAACGTTGGAATCTCCATCTCGGGCATCTCGGCACCCGCTTCAGGCGCATCAGCCGGTCTTTGTATGCCCGCCTCTGAGGTCGGCGTTGGCCGCGACGGTCGTGATGGGCGCTGAGGAAATGGCAGAACTCCCGGTGCTGCCCCTCGCACAAAAGGGCCTTCGGCCTGTCCCAGAGCTTGGTCAAACCCAGTAGCAATTACTGTGACGCGAATCTCTCCCTCCATCACCGGATCGGTCACCGCACCGAATATGATCTCAGCCTGATCTCCTGCAGCATCGTGAATCACTTCGCTTATCTGATTCACTTCCCCAAGGGTGAGATCAGTACCACCTGTGATGTTCACCAATACGCCGGTTGATCCGTTGATCGACACATCGTCGAGCAACGGGCTCGAGATGGCTTGCTGCCCCGCCTCAATCGCTCGATCTTCGCCCCGCGCCGCTCCCATTCCCATGAGGGCGGAGCCGCCGTTCTGCATTACGGTGCGTACATCGGCAAAGTCCACATTCACAATTCCCGTAACACTGATGAGCGTCGATATTCCCTGGGTGGCATGCAGCAGAACCTCATCGGCTTTCTTGAGAGCCTCTTGGAAAGGAACGTTCTTGCCCACTACCGCAAGTAGCCGCTCATTGGGTACTACGATCATTGTGTCAACGTGTTTCGCCATCTCTGAAGCACCCATCTCAGCCTGACGCATCCGCTTGCGGCCCTCGAACAGGAACGGCTTCGTGATGATGCCCACCGTGAGTGAGCCTACGTCACGCGCCAATTGCGCGATTATCGGAGATGCTCCCGTTCCGGTTCCGCCACCCATGCCACAGGTAACGAAGACGAGATCCGCACCCTCGAGAACGCTCAACACGTCGTCGCGGTTCTCCTCGATAGCCTGGCGCCCGATCTCGGGCCTGGCACCCGCGCCGAGCCCGCGGGTCAGCTTCTTACCGATTTGAATCTTCACATCGGAGTTGTTCAGCAGTAGCGCTTGTGAGTCGGTGTTGACCGAAATGAACTCCACACCCATGAGATGTTCTTCGATCATCCGATTCACGGCGTTGCCACCACCGCCGCCGACGCCAACGACTTTCATTCGGGCGTTCTGCGAGACCGTCTCTTCGAGTTCAAAAACCATGTAGTCCTCGTTGCCCTGTATTAGAAGAAGTCCTGCAACCAGCGTTTCACAGGTTCAATCAATTTGTCCACTCCGCCACCCGACCCTGCCCTGCCACGCTTCAACTGTGATGCACCGTACAATGCAAGCCCGACCGGCACTGCGTAACGTGGCGCATCAACATTGTCTGTGAGACCACTTATGCCATGTTCGGGAACACCCTTTCTCGCGGGCATGGCAAACACGTCTCGTGCCAGTTCCACTGCGCCCGGTAGGTGCGCGCCACCACCCGTGAGTATCACTCCCGCGGGTAGTTTTCCGTCGAAACCAGCCTCTTCGACATGAGTGTGAACGAGTCCGAAGACCTCATCGAGCCGCTGATGAATGATGTGAGCCAACAGCTCTCGTTTCACCTGTCGGGCACCCTGGCCCGGAGTGCTCGGGAGCTCTATTGCTTCTTCCGGATCGACCAACGGAGTATAGGCGACTCCCCACCGTTCTTTCAAACGCTCTGCATCGCTCTGCGTGACTCCCAACCCCTGAACGATATCTCCGGTCACATGAACGCCGGCAAACCTCAGGGATCCGAGGTGACGGAGCTTGCCGTCGTGGAATATCGAAACTGTCGTCGAACCCGCGCCCAGATCCACCAAGGCGCAGCCGATCTCCATTTCATCTTCCGTGAGCGCGGCTCGAGAGGCACCCAAAGGCTCTAGCACCAGCTCGGTGATTTTGTATCCCGCGCGTTCAACCGATTTTCTCAGGTTCTGAGCCGCCTTTGCCTGCACGGCCACGAGACACATCTCTACTTCGAGCCGAAGACCCGTCATGCCCACCGGGTCGTTAATACCTCCTTGGTCGTCGACTTTGTACTCCTGCGGGATGTAATGCAGCAGCTCGAAGTTGTCGCCAAGCGTAACCGCCTTCGCAACATCGTTGACGCGACTCACATCGGCACGCGTTATCTCCTCGCTCGCAACCGAAGCCAACCCAGTTGTCAGTCTGGTCTGAACGTGATCACCCGCAATACCACAGTAGAGAAACGGTGCTTGCACTCCAGCCATACGCTCGGCGTCGCGCATCGCCAATTTGACCGACCGCGTGGTCTCTTCGATGTCACGTACCACACCACGCCTGACACCTGTCGTACGTGCGATTCCGACTCCCAAGACCTTGGCTCCGGGATGGCGTTGGTCGCCCGCCGCATCGGCGATCACGACGCAAGTCTTCGAACTGCCGAGATCTAACCCGGCAACCAAGCTTTCGCCCTTCACACTCCGCTTCCTCGCACGATGACTCTTCCCTCGAACCGGACGTCCAATTCGTCGTACGGTCGCCCGGTCGCAGTCAAATGCCGCCGGACCAACGCAACCGCTTTGACTTCATCGATCGTCGGTTCTTGTCGAAGTATTACCTCTGTCGACCCCAATTCGAGAATGACTACGCGATTTTCGCCAAGGCGCGCGACATCCACATGTTCGTAAAGCACCGAATCCGCCGCCCATACGATCGCCAAAACACGAGCCAGAACCGTATCAGCCCTCTGCACGATAGGCAGGTCGAGCCCGGACTCAGTTGGGTCGTACGTCAACGGATGCGCCTCCGCATCGATCGCCAAGAGGCCGGTCGATGTCGGTACGAATGCTACAGGTGCGCGTTCCTCTACCACAATTGTAAGCGTTCCTGGCATTCGGCGCTTGGCCTTTGCCGATACCACGCCTGGCAGCGCAACTGCTCGTTCCTCAATATCGCTCAGTGATTCGAACAAGTTGCGATCGGATTCGATGTCGAGAGCTTTCAGCAAACGGTCTGGGGAATGAAAATGCACTCCCACCAGCTCGATCTGCCTCACACGGAAAAACGAAACGTGCTGGAACACCAGTGGCGAAAACGCCCAAGCCAGCCCGAGCATTAGCGCGCCTCCCACCACAACTAACACGCGGCGTTTCATGCTGCTGCATCCTGCAAAACGCGAAGCAGCTGCGGTCCGACGTTCGTTATGTCGCCGGCGCCAAGGGTGAATACGACGTCACCAGCCTGCACCAAGCTCTGAACTGCGTGCGCCAATGCGGTGTATTCGGGAACCCACTCAACGGGCACGCCGGCGTTTCGTGCAGCGTTCGCCACGACTTCTCCGGTCACGCCGGGAATCGGCTCCTCACGAGCGGGGTAGATCGGCGCGACCACCACCGCGTCGGCTGCCGCCAATACGATTCCGAATGCCTCGCCGTGTGCCTCGGTCCTCGTGTACAGGTGCGGCTGGAACACTACAACGATTCGTCGCCCTGGAAACTTCTGACGTGCCGCCGCGATTGTGGCGGCGACCTCCGTTGGATGGTGTGCGTAGTCGTCCACCACCGTTACCCCGCAGGCCGACCCGAGCACTTCGAATCGCCGCGCAATTCCCGAGAACGTGTTGAGGCCGGTAACCGAAGCATCGACCTGCCCGTCGAGGCAGTACGTCACACCCAGCGCCATGGCCGCGTTTCTTATGTTGTGCAACCCCGGTACCCGCAGTTGCAGCTCTACGAGAGATCCATCTGGCATCTTGATGCTTGCTTCAGTGAGCTTGCTATCGCGTGAAACCGAGGAGATCCTGATGTCCGCGTCCTGTCCGGTACCCACCATCGTTACTGGCACATCGAGCTTTCGCGCCACTCGTGCCGCGCCGCGATCGTCTGCACCGAGATACACTTGCTTCGCCCGACTCGCAAATTCGACGAAGGCCGACTCCAACGCATCGACCGATCCATAACACTCGAGGTGATCCACTTCGACATTGTTGACGACCGCAACCTCGGGATCCAACGCAAGAAAGGAGCGATCGTATTCATCTGCTTCGACGACGAATAGATCGCTTTCACCCAACCGCACGTTGCCATCCCATTCAGCCACCCTACCGCCCGCTATTCCAGTGGGGTCCAACCCGGCGGCACTCAGCGCCACCGTTGTCATAACCGTGGTTGTTGTCTTGCCGTGCGTGCCCGCAATTGCCACGACGGTTCCGGTATTGACCACCTGCCCAAGCGCCTCGGCCCTACGCACAACCGGAATGCCTGCTTCTTTGGCAGCCACCAATTCCGGATGTCCTTTCGGCACTGCCGACGTATACACCAGAGCCCTAGCACCGGCAATGTGGTCGGCACCGTGACCCTCCGTAACGGTCACCCCGGCATTCTCCAGATCCACGGTCCCATCCGAACTCACGTCGCATCCGGAGACTGCCGCCCCCCGGCGCCTGGCGATGAGCGCGAGCGCACTCATTCCTACGCCGGCTATCCCCATAAAATGGATGGGTCGGGGATCATCCGGTGAAAACAGTTCCATTTGTGGTGGCAAGTATAAGAAAAACGTGGAAGTTGCGAAAGCCCTTGAACTTAGCTCACCAGCTGGAGTACCTCGCTTGCGATTTTTCGGGCCGCTTCAGGTCTGCCACGGGCTCTTGACGCAGCCGCGACTCGAGCCAATTCAGACGGGTCGTCCAGGAGTTCGTTCAAGGCGGCTTTGAGGCGGGTCGACGACAGCTCCGTTTCGGGTAAGTGGATCGATGCTCCGGCATCAGCCAGCGCTCTCGCATTCTGATGCTGATGGTCCGCCGCAGCGCTGGGTAGTGGAATCAAAATGGATGGAAGCCCCCAAGCGCAAAGCTCTGCCGTTGTCATTGCACCGGCCCTGGCGACGACGATATCAGCCGCAGCGTACGCATCGGCAACAGGGTCCCAGAACGCTTTTACGATTCTCTTCGGCGGTTGATCGAACTGAGCGTAAGTCTCCCATGTGTGAAACCCCGTGCTCCACAGCAACACGATATCCTCTAGGCCGTCCGACTGGACCAACTCGGCAACGGCACTGTTGATGCTGCTGGCACCTTGGCTTCCACCCACGACGAAAAGACAAGGCAATTCCTGCGGTATGCCCAATGCCGCCCTAGCGGTGGCCCGGTCGACGCACGGGGTCGGGGGTGGCGTTATGGGGTTGCCCAACTCGTACAGAGTCGTTTCGCGACCGGGGCGTAGAAACTTCGCAGCTTCGGGAAATCCCAGGTGAACCTGATGGGCCTTTCGCGCCAGCCATCGGGTCGTTAGACCCGGATACGCGTTCTGCTCCTGTAGAACAACCGGAAGCCCGCGACGTAACGACCAGAAGAGTACAGGCCCCGCCGCGTACCCACCCGTACCCAAGGCAAGTACTGGACGTTCCTGATCGAGCACGCGAGTGCATTCCCTCCTGGTCTTCAACGCCAAGAACGGCCACCGAAAGTTCTTCCACCATTCGTGTCGGTATATGGGCTGCAGAGACAATAAATGATGTCGGTACGGACGCGAAGGCAATATGGACGCTTCAATACCTCTCTTGGCCCCGACGAGCACCGGTTCGACCGACGAGTTCACCTCTGCTAACGCCTGTGCTAGCGCCAAGGCGGGCATCAGGTGCCCCCCGGTCCCGCCTCCGGCCACCAGGACCTTCACTGTCTGCGCCCTTCGCGAAGGCTCGCACCGCCGATGTTGATGAGCACCCCAGTGGAGAAAAGGGCCATTATCAGACTAGATCTCCCATGCGATACGAACGGCAGCGGCAAGCCAGTTGTCGGCACCAGCGATAACGTCACGGCAATGTGCAGAAATGCGGTCAGCCCAATGAGGGCTGTCAGGCCGGTGGCCAACAACATTCCGAATCGATCCGGGGCGAATCGGGCGATCCTGAATCCCATGGCTATGAATGTCGCATAGAGCAGGATCATGAGAAGGACTCCTACGAATCCCCATTCCTCCCCGATGGTGGAGAACACAAAATCCGAGTATGCGAGAGGTAGGTAGCCAAGCTTCTGAAGGCCTTGGCCGAACCCGACTCCGAACAGCTGCCCCGCCCCAATCGCTATCAACGATTGTTTGATCTGCCAACTCGCTTCAGCCAGCTCGGTACCGGGACTGACGAACGAAGCCACGCGCTGTAGCCTATATGGTGCGCTCGCAATCGACTGCCAGAGTATCGGAAGAGCAACAATCCCAACTACGAGAAAATGGCCGATCTTCGCACCCGCAGTGAACACCACGATTGCCGCCAGCATCACCACCAGACTCGCCGTGGAAAGATCGGGCTCGAGGAAGATCAAACCTGCCATCGGCAAGACGATGACGATTATCGGCAACAGGCCGCGTTTGAACTTTCGGACGTCTTTGCCCTTCTTCGCCGCCAACATTGCGGCCCAAGCAATCAACGTGAACTTGGCGACCTCAGACGGCTGGAAGGTGAATAACCCGATGTTCAGCCAACGCCTCGCGCCGTTTCGTGTGACAACAATCTCCTGTGTGAACGGAAGGAGCAACAGCAACAGGAGCAATGCCGAGAAGCCCACCAGGACCCATGCGTTGCGTTGCCAGATTCTGTAATCGATACGAGTGAACACCAGCAACACGGCAATTCCAACCATCGCACCAATGAGCTGGCGACGCGCGAACCATGTACCGTCACCGTATTCCTGCATTGCCTGCACGCCCGATGCACTGTAGACAGCGGCAACGCCAAACATCACCAAGGTGACAGCCACGATACCGAGCAGCCGGGGCTCCCAGTTAATCGGCTTCAAAACGCCTCGACCATATCTCGAAACACACGACCGCGTTCCTCGAAGTCAGAGAACTGATCGAAGCTGGCGCACGCCGGCGAAAGCAAGACAACGTCACCGGCATTTGAGAGCGTACGTGCACGAGCCACCGCAGCCCCGATCGTTTCCTCAAGGTGAACTGGTGCGGCGTCGCTCAGTTCATGGGCAATTTTTTCCCTGTCATCGCCATAGGCGATCACGTCATGGCAGCCGCGTTGAATTTCCAACGCTAGCCTCGAATATGCTTCTCCTTTTCCCAATCCTCCCAGCAGCAGCACGTACGGTCGCGACATCGCTCTCAGCGCAACTTCTGTCGACGAAACGTTGGTCGCCTTCGAGTCATTTATCCACAACACGTCGTCTATCTCGCGGATCGGTTCGAGGCGATGGCTTAGCGATCGGAACGAACCTAGCCCTCGTACGATTTGCGCCGGTGCTGCTCCCGCGGCTTTTGCGGCGAGAGCGGCGGCAAGCGCATTCGAAACATTGTGGTCTCCTAGCAGGGGAAGCTCCGATCTCGAGATGAGCGGTTCCCCGTCCATCAAAAGGCGGTCAACCTCCAGATCGTACCACGCATCAGAAGTCCGCGAGAGACTCCACATCCTACGCGATCCGGCTGCGCCACTCGCAAGTTTGCGAACGACCGCGTCATCGGCATTCAGTACCCAGATCGATTCCGCGGAAGCGTTGTTAAACAGTCTGCGCTTATCGGCAAAATATGCGTCTTCCGTGCCATGCCACTCGAGATGTTCGGGAGACACGTTCGTAAGCACTCCGACAGTCGGCGCTAGGTTCGGCGAGAAATGCAGCTGATACGAAGACGCCTCGACAACCAACCAATCCGGCCGCGGCGAGCTAGCTGCCACCTCAATTAACGGAAACCCGATGTTGCCAGCTGCTACCGCCTCTACACCTGCCTTTTTCAGCACATGCGCAATGAGCGCCGTGGTGGTGCTTTTGCCATTCGTGCCCGACACGACAATCGACGGTACGTTGTCCAGGAAGAGGAGTGCAAGATCCAATTCCGCGACTACGGGTCGATCCGCATCGAGCGCAGCCTTCAAGGGAGGGGCGCTGGGTGGCACACCTGGTGATGGTACAACCAACACCGCTCGAGTTATTCGGTCCAGATCATGCTGGCCGACATCGACCGCCCCGCCGCTTGCTCGTACCGACTCTGCTGCTTCTCTGACTGTCGGGGAATCGTCCGGATCAGACGCGTACACGCGAAATCCATTATTGGACAGGAATTTCGCGACTGCGAGCCCGGTGCGGCTCAGCCCAATGACTGCGATTTCGCCGCGACGCCAGGCGTCAGGGATCATCGGACCTTGAGCGTAGCGAGCGCAACGAGGGCGCAGAGTATGCCTATGATGTAGAACCGACTCACGATCTTCGACTCCGTCCAGCCGAGCTGTTCGAAGTGATGATGCAATGGCGCCATGCGGAACACACGATGCTGACTCGCATACTCGCGGCCGTGACGGCGCTTGCGCCACCTGAACGTACCGGTCTGAATGATCACCGATGCGGTCTCGGCAACGAAGACGCCCCCTACGAGCAAAAGCAGGAACTCCGACTTGAGCAGGATCGCAACCGTACCGAACGCACCTCCGATGGCCAGGCTTCCGGTGTCTCCCATGAACACCTCTGCGGGATGCGAGTTGAACCAGAGGAATCCGAGCGCGGCACCCATCAGCGCGGCACAGAATACGGCGAGCTCACCTGCTCCGAGCAAAAAGTACACATGCAGATAGTCGGCAGCGATCGCGTGACCGAAAATGTATGAGAAGACGGCAAAAGCGCCCGCAGCAATCACAGTCAGACCCGCTGCCAGACCATCGAGTCCGTCAGTGAGGTTAACGGCGTTGCTGAAGCCCGTCAGGATGAAAGTGACGAAAGCAATATAGATGAGGGGCGTCAGCGGCACGAGCACATACTTGAAGAACGGCAGTGTTGTTGCGTCAGCGGGAAGATCGTCGACTGGCCAGATCGGCCATGTCAGCAGAGTGAGCCCAAGCACCACACCAAACGTGACCTGACCGACGAGCTTGTACCGAGCGACCAGTCCCCTCGGTTTTCCCTCCACGACCTTCAGGTAGTCGTCCAAGAACCCTATGCCGCCCATCCACAGCGTTGCCAACGCCGCAAACAACACATACTGGTTGTCGAGGCGGGCCCAGAGGAAAGTGGGAACGATCGTGCACAGGAGCAGGATCAACCCGCCCATGGTCGGCGTGCCCCTCTTAGACTGATGGGAAGTGGGTCCATCGCCTCGTATTACCTGTCCAACACCTCTCGCGTTGAGAACGCGGATTATGCCGGGACCGACGAAAAAAGCCATCAGAATCGCCGTCGAAGCGGCACCGGCCGCCCGAAACGTGATGTAGTTGAACATGTTGAACGCGGAAAACGTATCAACCAGCGGTGTCAGGAGGTGGTAGAACACTGTGTCTCTTCAGTTGAAAGCAAGTATGGCATCGCGTCTTCGAGATGCACGCCCCGTGAACCCTTGACGAGCACCAGCTCGTCACCCGACAGCCGTGCGGCAACGCTGCGGCCCAGCGACGCCGCGTCGAGTGCGATTATCAGGCGGTCGTCGAGCACATCCGCAAAACGTTTGAAGGCCGGCACGAACTCTCCCATCACCGCTACAATGTGGGGATTAGACTTCATCACGCAATCGGCCATCTCTGCATGGAGTGATGCGCTGTCTCCCCCCAGTTCGAGCATACTCCCGAGAACTACGATTAGAGGCCGCTCTTTCCGCATCACAGCCGCAGTCTTCAACAGTGCGCGCAACGATCCAGGGTTCGAATTGTAGGCGTCCTGCAATATCGTGCGTTTATCGTATGTGAGTACCTCACAGCGGCCCGGCGGCAACCGAACATCTTCGAGCGCTGTGGCGACCGCCGACAGATCGAGGTCCAGCTCTCTCGCCACTGCCAATACCAGCATAAGGTTCTCGATCTGGTGATACCCGACAACTGGCAATCGCACCTCGATTCCATCAAGCCAGATCGTACCCTGCACCTTATCGTCCAACTTCCATCTGTCCGGAGTGAACGAGGCACCCTCATCCAAACCCGCAGCTACCACACGCGCAGCTTGTTGCCGAGCCCACGAATCGAGGCTCGGCGGATCCGTTCCGACTACCGCCAGTTCCACCCCGCTCAGCAACGAGGTCTTTTCGCGCATTACACCCTCGAACGAGCCAAATCCATCGAGGTGGCCGAGACTCACGTTGGTGACAATCCCAACCGACGGTTCAACCACATCTCGGAGGCGCGCAATCTCGCCCAGCTCGTTGGCGCCGACTTCTACTACCAACGCATCACAGTCGGACGGCGCATCGAGAATTGTGAGCGGGACTCCGATCAGGTTGTTGCGGTTTTCATGAGTGGCGTGCACCGACCAGCGCACTCGAAGTGCGCAAGCCAACATCTCCTTTGTCGCGGTCTTCCCGTTCGTGCCCGTGATGGCAACTACTGGACCCGTGATCTCCCTGCGTCGCTCCCGCGCCAGCATCCCGAGCGCTTCGGTAGTGTCTTGAACTTCATAACTGATCAGCCCTGGAATTTTCGGCGCGCCACTTCTCACCACCGCGCCCGTTGCCCCGCGCCGGCACGCCTCAGCCAAATAATCGTGCCCATCAAATCGCTCGCCTACCAAAGCCACGAACAGAGCGCCGCGCTGGAGCGAACGTGTGTCGGTGCAGATCGACCCGAACACCTCCGAGCAATCAACGGGTGGTGCACGGAGCACGCTGGCGACGCGAGACGCCGACCACGTGATCACGTCAACTCCGCCACCGCCGATTCGACAATCGTGCGTTCGTCGAACGGCAGTTTCTCCGTGCCGATTATCTGATACGTTTCGTGGCCTTTTCCAAGTAGCAGCAGGCAATCACCCTGCTCCAGCAATGCGACAGCGGCGCGAATGCCCAATTCACGATCGCGAATTCGGAGGTGCTCGACATTACCCATCCCCGCTTCGATGTCATCAATGGTTGATTCCGGGTCTTCAGTTCGCGGGTTGTCTTCTGTCAACACGACCAGGTCGGCACCCTCCGCCGCTATTCTTCCCATCACCGGGCGTTTCTCCCTGTCGCGATCACCTCCCACGCCAAATAGCACCACCAATCTGCCGGGTGTGATTGCCTTGATGGTCGCGATAGCGCGCTGGAAACCATCGGGCGTGTGTGCGTAGTCGCGCAAGACGGTGAACGCACCGGACGCCAGCAATTCCATTCTTCCTGGAACCTTGGGTGCGCCGGCGAGCCTGTTGGCGATGACCGCAGGATCTTCTCCAAGGCCCCACGCGGTTGCCGCAGCGGCCAACGCATTGGAGACATTGAATTCGCCCAACAGCGGGATCTTCACTTCGTATTCGGCTCCACGGAAACTGAACCGGCACTCTGACCCGTTCGCTTTGAGTCGCTCAGATACGGGGCACAGGTCACTGTCGGCGTCCCGGCCAAAAAACAGTCGCCGGACGCCGGTCCGTTCGGCAAGCGCTTCCCATACGGGATCGTCTGCGTTCACGATCTCGATCGCATCCGGCGCCAAGAGGTCAGACAGCTTCATTTTTGCTTCAGCGTAGGCCTCTAGGCTCGGGTGATAATCGAGGTGCTCGTGGGTGAGGTTGGTGTATACCGCGGCACTGAATGCCGCGCCTTCCAGCCGCCCCTGATCGAGCCCGTGTGACGACGCTTCCATAACAACGGTCGACACCCCACGGCTCTCGAGATCGGCCAGCACGGCGAAAAACTCGACTGGACCGGGAGTTGTCAGTGAGGCATACCCACTCAGGCGTTCGTTTGATCCATCGAATGCTCCCAACGTGCCAATTCGCCCCGCCGTTCCGCTGCCGTTGAGTAGATGCCATGCAATTGCCACCGTCGTTGTCTTGCCGTTCGTGCCAGTCACTCCAACCAACGACATTCGTTTTGCCGGATCGCCGAACCATTCCCGCGCGGCTATTCCCGCTGCCCCCCTCCCGTCGGTAACGACGACTTGTGGCAGCTGCAAGTCAGATCGTCGAGTGACCAGAGCCGCGGCGGCACCACTCTTGGACGCATCTTCGAGAAATCGATGGCCATCCACCGCGGTTCCCTCAACAGCACAGAACAGCGCACCCGGTTCGACCCGCCGCGAATCGTCCGTAACCGACGTCAGAGCCGATTCGAATTCCGTTCCTTCAACGAGAAAGCCATCGGCTGCGAGCGCTTGCTGGATAACTGATAGATTCATCGCGAGGTGCCCGGGTCCGAGTCTCCAACCACGCGCACCACGGTACCCCTGGGAACGACTACGCCAGCTTCAGGATCGGTGGCGGCGACAACCCCCCAACCGGACAGCTGCATGCGGAGCCCTTCCTGATGGAGCACTCTCGCCACAGACCGCAGTGAGAGTCCTACGACATCGGGCACGGCGACCTCCTTCAGCGAATCAACCACATCCGCCATTGGCCAGGCAAACGCATGGGGAGCAACTTCCTCCGACGAACTGGGATCATCTAAAGGAGGCGGTGCGGACCTCGACAAACGCGTATGGTCGAGAGCTTCAGTTCGCGCGGCTAGGACCTGCTCGAGAACTACCCTGGTCAAGGGTGCTGCCGTTGCTTGCGCGTAGGTGTCCTTTGGATCGTCCAACTTCACCACCATTACCAATTGTGGGTCGTCTGCCGGAAACAGTGAGGCAAAGCTCGCCGTGTACGATCCCTCTATATAGCCGCCCGGCCCAGCCCGCCTCGCGGTGCCCGTCTTCCCCGCAACCTCGTATGTCTGGAGAGCCGCGGTGCCTGCGGTTCCACCTTCATACACCACACCGCTCAGAGCAGCCCTCAGTTCGGCGGCCACCTCTGAACTGACGGCTCTCCGCACCGGCTCGGGCCGTGGTTCAAAGACTATCGAACCACCCGGATCGCGTATCTGTCTCACCAGGCTGGGACGGTACAGTACTCCGTCGTTGGCGATTGCGGCGTATGCCAGGGCCAGCTGCAATGGGGTGACGGCCACCTCGTACCCCATGTTGAGACTTCCTTTCGTGGTGCCACTCCAACGATGCGGGCGATTCAGAATCCCGGCCGACTCGATTGGGTATTCCACTCCAGTGGGAGCACCGATCCCGAAGCGTCTCAGTGTTCGGTATAGCGTACCCGGCGCGAGTCTTTCACCGAGCTTGACGATTCCAATGTTGCTGGATTGTTCAATGACTTCACGGAGGGTGAGCCAACCGTTCTCATGAACGTCATGGATCGTACGGTATTCCGTTACGTACTCTCCGTTCTCACACCAAACGGTTTCAGTTGGAGTAGCAAGGCCTTTCGTGAGCAGCGCAGCGGCTGTGAATACTTTCGCCGTAGATCCCGGTTCAAACACACCCGTAAACACACTTGTGGTGGCCCTACCATCGATGGTTCTCGACGTGGCAGCGAGTATCTCACCGTTACGCGGATTGAGCACCACCACATCACCGCTGACGGCATCAAACCTCTGCAATGCCTCATCCAGCGAATTCTCGACGATTTCCTGGAGACTGGCGTCAATCGTCAGGTATACGTCATGACCCGCAGTCGGGAAAGCACCCAGCCTCGAAGGAGACTCGTATCGCCGACCCTGCCTATCCCTGAGAACGACGGCACTTCCCGGTGTACCAGCAAGCCATGCTTCGAAGACTCGCTCCACACCGCCGGCGCTGCGCCCATCGGCGGCTGGTTGCCCGAGCACTGGGCGAGCAAGATCGGGATCGGGAAAGAACCGCTCTAGCTCAGGACCCTCGAGGTGAACTCCCCTAATTGAACGAAGCGGCTGAACTTGGGCGGACGTATACGGACCGTGAAAGTGAGCCCAAGATTGTCTGAGCCTTCTCCGCACTTCGCGTCGCGGAACGTTCAGTTGTCGGGCTATGACCAAAGCATCGGACTCGAGGTCCCTCAGCTCGTTAGGTGCAACCCCTACGTGGTACCTCTCAACGGTGAGGGCCAACGTTATACCGTTGCGGTCATACACTGTCCCACGTCTGGCTGGCAGTACGATCTGCTCTGTCTGCTGTTTCGCGGCTTCCACCGCGTACTGAGTGCCCGTAACGAGCTGCACCTGAGCTGCTCGTACTAGCAACAAAACGATCCCAATCGAGAACGCTATCTGCACAGCTTGTAGTCGGATGACGGACTTAGCCACGGAACTCAACGCCTCTCGCGCAATGTGCCCTGCAGAATGACAATTTCGCTGTCAGCGGGCAAGCGGAGTCCCATCGACTCAGCTAGTGGGATCAGCTGGGCTCGGCTCTCCCCCTCTCGAATCCGGCGCATCAATTCGGCCTTTTCCGCCTGCAGCACGGAGCGTTCGATGCGAAGGTCGCTCAAGTCGCCGGCGACCATGAAACCTGAAGTATCTCTCGATACGACCCATACCAACACCACCAAGGCAAAGGCCAGCCAGATGGCAATCCAGATACGGCCCTTAAGACGCATCACCTTTTTCGAAACGCGCGGAGCCTGGCGCTCCGTGCCCGCGGGTTGGAAGCGATTTCTTCCTCGGACGGGCTAGCCGGCTTGCGCAACATCAGTTCGCCCAATGCTCGGCCTCGACATGTACAAATCGGCACATGCGGTGGGCAGATACACGCACGAGACCACTCGCGGAACTGGTGTTTCACAACGCGATCCTCTACAGAGTGATAGCTGATGACCGCAACAATACCACTTGGAACGAGCGCCTCCAAGACGGTAGGCAGAGTGTTTTCCAATGCACGGATCTCACCGTTGACCTCAATACGAACCGCTTGAAAGATGCGAGCGAAATCTGCGGGCCCCGTTTGTGGGCCGAGCGCCGCCCTCACAGCATTCACCAGGTCATCGCTGACAACAAAGGGCGTTGCCTTACGTCGCCGCAAGATCTGATTGGCAATGCGCCTCGATTTGGGCTCGTCGGCATAGTCGCGGAAGATTCGAGCTAGCTCATCACCGTCGAGGGTGTTCAGCACGTCGGCACCGGACATTCCGCAGCCGGGTGCCATGCGCATGTCCAAGGGTACATCGCGTCGGAAAGAGAAACCGCGTGAGTCAGCATCTATCTGCCGACTTGAGACGCCGAGATCAAACAACACAAAATCCGGCCGAAACTGGCGGATTGTTTCATGGGCCTTCGGATCGGCATAGCTGGAATTCAGCCAAACGATACTGCCTGTGCCTAGTGTCACCTTTGCAATCGAAATCGCATCCGAGTCGCGATCGATCGCCAGCAGCTCTTTTCCCGGCTTCAACAAACGTGCAGAATGACCACCATCACCAACTGTGCAGTCGACGATCCGATGGCACCCCTCTGCGAGGGCCACGACTTCGTTCACCAATACTGGTACGTGTCTTCCAGACATGGTTGATTCGTGGGCAAGGAAAAGGCCCCGCATGCAGTGCAGGCGGGGCCAGGTTTGCTACCTTTTTGAAACAGCGTCACGGGGCTGACGAGACTCGAACTCGCGGCCTCCGGTGTGACAGACC